>CADCWJ010000842.1 GCA_902806365.1 uncultured Thermomicrobiales bacterium | reverse complement strand
CGAGCCATTGACGGCGGCAATCCACCAGCTCAAGCAGCGATATGGGCTTTCCCCGCTCTATCACGTCGTGGAGGTTGAACCATGGTCCCGGATTCCGGAGCGACGACACGCGCTCATCACGTACGACCCCTGAACGAGCCGCGACCGATCACCGTCGCGGCGGACCAGGGCACGCCGGTCTCGCTCACGATCGGCCGTCACCGGCATCGCGTCGATCAGATTCAGGATGCCTGGATCATCGAGGAGGAATGGTGGCGGCAACCGATCAGCCGCCAGTACTTCGCGATCCTGCTCGACGATGGATCGTTTCGCACGATCTATCACGACCGGGTCGCGGACACCTGGCACGCCCAGGATTACTGAGACGTGCCAAGGTTCCTCTTCTCTCCATTAGAGCCTGTTTTCAAACGTGCCCGTGCGGCCCAGAGCACCGGTTGTAGGGGCGGACTAGTGGACAACGGGGCGAACCTTTCCATGCATTGTCTGTCCGCGGGCGCCTGCCCTGATGCGAAGCGAATGGGTCCACCCGCGGCTGCGCATACGAGAGTTCGGGCTTTGAAACCACTCCCTAGAGGCGCGATGTCCCGAATCGCCAGCACACCTATCCAATCGAGGGTGACGTGTGCTGGCGATTCGGGGACCAACGTGAAGCTTCGCTTCACCGATGCCGCTTACAGGGACGATACACGATCGTCCCCTACAAATGTCTCTCCCGGATGATGCTCACTTCGTGAACAGTTCGGGCTGGACCCAAGGTGCTGGCAGCGGCGTGGGGCATGTCGCCGGCACCACATCGACATCATCGGGCGGCGCGCGTACGTGGGGTACCGCGCGCCACCGTACCACCGGGGCGACCGTTCAACTCAGTCATTGGGACATCACGCGACAGCGATCTCCATGCCCATGCAATGCACTCGCTCCCCGGCTCAGGCAAGGCCGGAGAGCCCAAATGGACGGCGCCATCGTGTACACCGAGCTTCATCTTCATACCGCGTTTTCGTTTCTCGACGGCGCCTCGCTTCCGGACGACATGGTCGCCCGCGCCGCCGAGCTCGGCTACACGTCACTGGCGATCACGGATCACGATGGCGTCCACGGCGCGATGGAGTTTGCCCGGCACGCCGCCGAATCCGGGATCACGCCGATTACGGGAGCGGAGATTACCCTGGCCGACGGATCGCACATCACCCTGCTGGCAGAATCACGGGTCGGCTATGGCAACCTTTGCCGGTTGCTCACCAACATTCACCACGGACGCCCTCCCTCCCCGGTCGCGCTGCTGGATGAAGACGGCGGACACGCCACCCACCCGCCGCACCGGCCGGAGGCCGAGCCCGATCCGGAGCCCTCCTCGTGCCTGCCCTGCACCCTCGATGCGTACGCCGAGGGGATCATCCTTCTCACCGGGTGCCGCCGTGGTCAGCTCGCGCGGCTGATCGACGCCGGTCGACTGGTGGAGGCGAAACACGTCCTGCAGACGTACGTCGCATGGTTCGGCGCCTCGAATGTCGTCGTCGAGCTCCAGCAGAACTTCGTCTTCGGCGATACCAAACGGATCGCGCGGCTGGTTGCGCTGGCCGACCAGTTGGGGCTTCGCTACGCCGCGACCGGCAACGTCCACTATCACGACAAGAGCCGGCACCATCTCCAGGATGTGATCGTCGCGATCAGGAACCGTACGACCCTCGATGGCTGCCATCGGGAGCGGCGCCCGAACGCGGAGTTCTTCCTGCGTTCCCCGGCAGAGATGGAGGCGATCTTTGCGGACTACCCCGAGGCGATCCGTACCACCGAGCTGATCGCCAGCCGGTGCGCCGGGTTCAATCTCGTCACCGATCTTGGCTATTCGTTTCCGGACTATCAGGTCAACAGCGGCGAATCGCAGGACGAGTATCTCGCCCGTGTCGCGTGGGAGGCGTTCGAGGCCCGCTATCCGGAAAGCGAAGCCCACGCCCGGGAGCGTCTGGCGGACGAGCTGCGCCTGATCGCCAGCCTCAACCTCTCCGGCTTCTTTCTGATGTATCGCGATCTGCTCGAGCTGAGCAAGGATGTCGCCCGCGACCTGCGGGGCAAGGATCGGACCGGCTCGCGGAGCTTCCTGCCGCCGGGGCGCGGGCGCGGCTCCGCCGTCAGCTCGATCGTCTGCTACCTGATCGGTCTCTCGCCCGTCGATCCGCTCAAGCACGATCTCTACGTGGGCCGGTTCCTCAACGCGGAGCTGCCGTCGATCCCCGACATCGATCTCGATTTCCCCCGGGAAATCCGGGAGCGGCTGAT
>CADCWJ010000841.1 GCA_902806365.1 uncultured Thermomicrobiales bacterium | reverse complement strand
TGTCTGATCGATCGTGGCGCTGGCGTCGTCGAGTAACGCCTTCGGTGCGACCAGGTTGCCACCGACCACGACGAAGACGGTGGCGATGACGCCGGCCACGATGGCGAGCCGGCGCGGTGCCCACGTGCCCGCCACTGCCCTGGCTAAGCCGTAGGTCGCCACGATCGCCATGCTGAACGAAGTCGCCAGAGCCAGGTTGAAGCCGACTGAGGTGGGGACGTCAGCCAGGCGCGAGACGGTGCCGTGCAGGAGGTAGCCGAGATAGTAGTAGTTGACGTCGAACCCGGCGAGCCAGGGGTCGGCCGGCGGCATGGATTCCGCCCGAGCCGCCGATGACAGCAGGGCGATGTCCATCGGCTTTTCGGTATTGAGGATCTCCGGGGAGAAGCCGCGCCACCAGGCATAGGCGAGGAAGGACGCGAGACCGATCGCCTCCGCGACGCCCAGCGATCGCAGCCAGACTCGCTCGACCGTGCCATGTCGCAACATGACCGCCCAGCCGCTCGCCGCCAGGACCAGCGCCATTGTCCAGATGGTGACGGACCCGTACGGCATCCCGACGGTGCTGCTCAGGAACCAGACCGGCCACACAACCGCCAGCAGTGCCACCGGGCGGGCGACAAATGCACTGGCTGCCGGAAACGCCCGACAGAGCCAATGAACCCAGGGGGCGACACCCCAGGTCAGAAGGGCCAGGACCAGGTACCAACGGCCGGCGTCAGCCACGAAGTCCGTCACTGGCCCATCGCTCTCGCGAGTCCTGGATCACCCATCGGTCGGCGTACCCATCACCCGGTAGACGGTCGTCTCGCCGTGCTGGAACGCGACCTCTAAGCTGGTGCCCACCATCGCGTCGAAGGCGGCGATTCCCTCCGGAGTCGCGTACTGCTGTCCGTCGCGCGTCCACCGGCGCTCCAAGTCGCCGACCACGACGTACTCGACGGCGTAGGTGTTCAGGATCCGTAGCTTTTCGTCTGGGTCGTCGCTCCGGTAGAGACGCGCCACGTCATCGACTCGGTCATAGATCGGTCCGACATAGCGTTGCTGGGTCTCGTGGTTGTCCCAGCCGATCACCGTCGGCAAGCCGGTGTGGATGGCGATGCGGGAGCCGTTACCGCGGTATGGGCCGATACTCGCCTCGACGATCACCGGGCTCCCGGGCACCGACTCATTGAACCATTCGATAGCGGCCCGATCGCCCGTGAAGCCGATCTCATTCGGGCCGTCTGGGCCGTCCACGGTCAGCGTGCCATAGTCCATCCAGTCCAGTCCGTTGAGACTGCCAGCGGACGGATACCCTTGAAATCGTTGGTCGAGGCGGGGCCCTGTCGC
>CADCWJ010000840.1 GCA_902806365.1 uncultured Thermomicrobiales bacterium | reverse complement strand
CTTGCCGGCGATCGTCACCGTGCTCGCCGGTGCTTCCGCCTCGCGGTTGGCGATCGTCGCCGTGTAGCGAGCGTCATAGAGCGCCGGGCGGATGTTGTCGGCCATCCCGCCATCGACCGAGACGTACGTCCGGATGCCTGCAAGCTCCTTGATCGCGCCGATCGCATAGAGAGCGACGCCGGCCCGACCCACGATCGCGCGTCCCGGCTCAACGGTCAGTACCGGGAGTGGGAGGCCACGCCGCCCGCAGCCGTCGATGACCGCCTGCGCGACGATACGCGCCCAGGTCCCAACATCGAGCGGCCGGTCGGTGTCGAGATAGGCGATGCCGAACCCGCCACCGGGTGAGAGATGCGCCATCTCGATCCCGTGCCGATCTCGCATCGCCTGCCCGAACGTGAGCATCGCGTCGAGTGCGACAACCGTTGCGTCGGGATCGAACAACTGCGAGCCGACGTGCGCGTGGTACCCCATAAGGTGGAGGTTCGAGATCGCGGCGATCCGGGCGACCGCGTCGGCGGCCGCTCCCGAGGCAATCGGCAATCCGAACTTGGAGTCCGCGAGCCCGGTACTGATCTTCCGGTGCGTGTGGACATCGACGCCGGGATTGAGACGGAGCAGGACCGGGATGGGTACGTGGCGCCGCGCCGGCAACCGCTCGACCAGCGATTCGAGCAGGTCGATCTCGTGGAGGTTGTCGATGATGATTGCGCCGACTCCCGCCTCGATCGCCTCATGGAGCTCCGCGGCGCTTTTGTTGTTGCCGTGGAGCGTAATGCGGGAGGCGGGCATGCCGGCGTGGAGTGCGACGAACAGCTCACCACCGGAGACGACATCGACCCCGAGACCCTCTTCCGTCAAAATATCAATGATGGCGGGGGCGAGGAAGGCCTTGGCGGCGTAGACGACCCGGCTCCGCTGATAGGCTTCGGCGAAAGCGTCGCGGAACGCCCGTGCCGACGCCCGGAGGGTTGGCTCGTCGTACACATATACGGGTGTGCCGAATTCGGCGGCAATTCGGGGGAGCGAGACTCCACCGATCTCGACAGCGCCGCTTGCGTCACGGCGCGTGGTCCCGGGCCAGATCATCGGTTCTCTCCCACTCCCATCGCCGCCTGTCGCCAGCTCGATCCCATGTTCGGCAGTTTACGGAACGGTCGATGCCCTCCACAAGAACACCCAGCCCGTGAGACAGGAGGTCGCGTCCAGTCGCTGCTATACTTCCCGGGAGTTTGATACTGGCGCACCGGGGTGTGCACGATCCGGGATGATCGAGCACCGATCAACCTACAGGACGAGCGGCCGTGAGACCTCTGGCGATCTAACCTGGGCCTTCCCCGTCGCGAATGCCCTCATCGCGTTCGCGCCGGTCTCTCGCTTGCGCGCCTCTCGCGTGAGCGGCGCCCGTTCACTCGTCGCCAGTGCCCGCCGCGGTACCTCTCCTCCGGAAGACATCCATGCCCGCCACCACCATCCTGACCGTTTCCAATATCGCCAAGACCTTCATTACCGACGAGATCTTCTCTGGCGTGACCTTTCAGGTCGCCGAGCGGGAGCATGTCGCTGTCGTCGGCGTCAACGGCGCCGGCAAGTCGACCCTGCTCCGGATCATCGCCGGCATCGAACACGCCAACAGCGGCGAAGTCATCCGGCTCGCCGGGCTCCGAGTGACGTACCTGCCGCAGGAAGCCAGCTTCGCCAGCGCCAACTCCCTGCGCGAGGAGGCTCGGTCGGCGTTCGCCCACGTGATCGCCGCCGGGGACCGGATGCGCGAGATCGAGGCCGCGATGGCCGATGCCGGAGACGATCTGGACGATCTCCTGGTCGAGTACGACGGGCTCCAACTGGTGTTCGACGCTGGTCATGGATGGGACATCGAGCATCGCACCGACGAGGTGCTGTTCGGGCTCGGGTTTACCGAGGAAATGTTTGACGATCCAGTCGATCGGCTCAGCGGCG
>CADCWJ010000839.1 GCA_902806365.1 uncultured Thermomicrobiales bacterium | reverse complement strand
GGCCTCGCCGCCTCGCCGCAACTGCGCAACATGGCGACGATCGGCGGCAACCTCCTGCAGCGCCCGCGGTGCTGGTACTTCCGGAGCGATCTGGTGACCTGCTGGCTGAAGGGGGGCGAAGATTGCCCGGCCCGGGATGGCGAGAACCAGCACCATGCCCTCCTTGGCGACAGCCCGTGTGTCTCCGTGCACCCGTCCGACCTCGCGACGGCGCTCGTGGCGCTCGACGCCGAGATCCAGCTTCACGGCGCCGCCGGTGAGCGCACGCTGTCCCTCGACGAGTTCTTCATGTTGCCGACCAACGAGCGACGCCTGGAGAACGTGCTCGAGCAATCGGAACTCATCACCGCGATCACGATTCCCGCCTCCCCGGCGGCCCAGAGCACCTATCTCAAGGCGATGGATCGCAAGGTCTGGGCGTTCGCGCAGGTCGGAGTCGGGGCAACGATGGTGATCGAGAACCAGCGCATCACTCGGGCGCGCCTGGTGCTGGGGGGCGTCGCGCCCATGCCCTGGCGGGCAACGGAAGCCGAAGCGTTGCTGGTTGGCGCCGCTCCCGATCGGGCGCTGTTCGAGCGGGTCGCCCGGGCCGCGCTGGAGGGTGCCGTACCCCTCTCGAAGAATGGCTACAAGGTGCCGCTGGCGACGGCGTTGATCGTCCGCGCGCTGACGGCCGCCTCGACTCCGACGCCGGTCGCGTAAGCCGTCCGGGCGGGTCATCGGCGTTGCTGCTCGAACCCGCAGGCCGGCACGAGCCCATGGTTCCCGGGCCGCGTATGATGGTTGCATCGAAGCGACGAACGACTGCAACCACGATGTCAGGAGCCCGGCATGCTGACCAGGGAGCGGAACTGGGCGGGGAACTACACCTACACGGCGTCGACGATCCATCATCCCCGCTCGATCGATGAGCTTTGTGAACTCGTGGTACGCGCGCCCAGGATCCGTGCCCTCGGTTCCCGTCATTGCTTCAACGACATCGCCGACTCCGGTGAGTTGGTGTCGCTGGACAGGCTCACCGGGGAACTGGAGATCGATCGGGAAGGGGGCACGGTCACGGTCAGCGGCGGCATGCGCTACGGCGACCTGGCGCGGGCCCTGGTACAGGAGGGGCTGGCGCTGCACAACATGGCCTCGCTGCCGCACATCTCGGTCGCGGGCACGATTGCGACGGCGACCCACGGCTCGGGCGACGCCAACGGCAACCTGGCGACGGCAGTCTCGGCGCTGGAGCTGGTGACGAGCGATGGTGAGATCGTCACGGCCTCCCGTGGCGACGATGACTTCGCCGGGATGGTCGTGAACCTGGGTGCACTGGGCGTGGTGACCCGCGTCACACTCGATGTCGAGCCCGGTTACCAGATGCGGCAGGAGGTGTTCGAGCACCTCGCCTGGGACGTGTTCTACGATCGGTTCGACGAGGTGACGTCGAGCGCCTACAGCGTCAGCGTCTTTCTCGATTACGGCGAGACGGTCGGGTCGGTCTGGCGGAAGAGTCGCGTCAATCCGGACAATCCCGCGCCGCGAGAGGACGAGTTCCTGGGAGCACGCGCCGCCACCCGGCACCGGCACCCGATGGAGACGATGACGGGGGAGAACTGCACCGGGCAGCTAGGCGTGCCCGGTTTCTGGGCGGATCGGCTCCCCCATTTCCGGCTGGACGCGACACCGGCCAGCGGCGACGAGATCCAGGCGGAGTACATGGTCCCGCGCCGGTTCGCGATCCTGGCCTTGGAGGCGTTGCGGGCGCGGGCATCGGTGATCCGTCCGCACCTCCTGATTACCGAGGTCCGCACGGTCGCCGCCGACGACCTGTGGCTGAGTTCGGCCTACGGCACTGATACAGTCTGCCTGCACTTCTCGTGGAAGCCGGACCAGGGGGAGGTGAACGCGATACTGCCAGTCGTCGAAGAGGCACTCGCCCCATTCGAGGCGCGCCCCCATTTCGGCAAGGAGTTCAGGATGGGTGCGCAGGAACTGGAGGCACGGTACCCGAAGCTGCCGGAGTTCCGGCGGCTCGCGGAGCGGCTGGATCCCCGCGGCGCCTTCCGGAACGCCTTCCTGGAGCGAACAATCTTCGGATAAGCGGAGGGCCGGGCATTCCTCCAAGCCTGGCCCGAGCAGTCTCGGGGCATCGAACCCAATCGGCTACGCTCAGGTCAGACTTTGATACCCCTTGAAAAACCGTTAGGGGGGCTCAAGTGGAACGACTGCTATTTCGGGATGCGATAGCGGAGATGGGTGACGCCGGTGGAGTCCACAACGATCGGCTTTTCAAGCTGGACGTAGCCCGGACCGAGACGATCGAACACGCGCAAACCGCCGCCGAGCAGCACCGGTACGAGATGGATCAGCAGTTCGTCGACGAGCCCCGCCTTCAGGTACTGCTGGGCGGTATTTGCGCCCATCAGCAGAACGTCCTTGTCGCCCGCCGCTGCCTTTGCCTTGTCGAGCGCGCTGACGATGCCGTCCGAGACGAACGTGAAGGGTGTTCCCGACGCCTTGATGAACGATTCGCGCGGCTCGTGACAGAGCACGAAGACCGGGACGGTGCCGTTCGGGCCACCATCGCCCCAGCCGTTCGGCCCTTCGCCAATGTCGTACATTCGCCGGCCCATCACATACGCCCCGGTTGACTCTCCTGTCTCACGGGCGATCGCGGCGTCCGCCTCGCTCTGGTCGCCGAAGAACCAGGCCACGAGCAGGTGCCCGTTCTCTCCGAGAGACTGATCCGGGCCATCGTTTGGACCGGCGATGAAGCCATCGAGGGACATCGACACATCGAGTATGACCTTGCTCAAGCGGGTATCCCTGTCCTACTCGTGCCGTTCCGAAAGCTCTTACAAATCGTCTAGAACGACCCTGCGGCGCGCCCTTCCGGGATGATGTCGAAAAAGCTCCAGTAGGCATCAAACGGGTCGTTGGCGCGGTGGTCCTGCCCTGGTTCCATCGCCGCGTAGACGATCTCCGATGCCCAGACATGGCGGATCACATCGCCGTCACGATGGAACACGTTGATGATCGGCTGCTCGCCGC
>CADCWJ010000838.1 GCA_902806365.1 uncultured Thermomicrobiales bacterium | reverse complement strand
GCTGACGATGAACGCACCAACCTGATAGGCCGGGACCGCGATCAGTCCATGCCGGGCGGCGCGGACGTTCGCGCCGACGATCGACAGCTCGTATCCGGCCACCGTATGGCGCAACACGAGATGGACGAGAATCGTCACCATCAAAGCGGCGACGACGCCAAGGTGCAGGCGAGTGTCGCCGAGCGACGGCAAGCGCAGCTCGCGAGGGATCGTCGCTGTCTGGGGGGACACGAGCAGTGAGTCCCGGATCGGTCCCTGGACGAGCCAGGCGGTAAGCGAGAGGGCGAGGTAGTTGAACATGATGCTGGTCACAATTTCGTTCAGGCCCCAGCGCGCCCGCAGGAGGGCGGGGACAAGTGCCCAAAGCCCCCCCGCTGCTGCGCCCGCCGCCGCGCAGCAGAGCCACAGAAGCGGGCCGGGGGCCGATGCGAGAGAACCGCCGATCGCGCCGGCGACCATCGCGCCGACGAGGACCTGACCGTCGATGCCGATGTTCCACAGGCCGGCCCGGACCGCCACCAGGGCGGCGACTCCGCCGATCAGGATTGGTGCGGCGCGAACGACCGTCTCGATCAACCCAGTCCAGCGCAGGAGCGCGCGTTGCACCAGCTCGCCATAGGCGAAAACCGGGTCATGACCGGTAGCGAGGAGGATCATCGCCCCTGCGAAGGTGGCAGTCAGGACGGCGCCCAGCGGCATGATCGCCGCTTCACGGAGGATGTTACGGCGCCCTCGCCACTGCCCGCTTACCATCCGGCGATCATCATCGTGCCGAGCTCCCGCTCACTGAGCGACATCACGGGTTGCGGGGTCGACAGGCGGCCCTCGAAAAGCACCGCAACGAGATCGGCTTGACTGCGGCCTTCCGAAAGATCGGTCGTCGTGAAGATGACGCCGCCGCCCTCGCGGGCGAACGCCGCCAGCCTCGCCCAGAGAAAGCCGGCGGTTCGGACATCGAGCCCGTGCGCCGGGTTCGCGGCGAGCATCAGTTGGGGACGGCGCGCCATCTCTCTCGCCAGCAGCGCCTTTTGCATGTTGCCGCCGGAAAATGTGCCATAGCGTCGATCCGGATCGTCCGGCTCGATTCGCCAATCGCGAATCGCACGCTCGGCGAACCGCCTGATTGCGTTGCGGCGGAGAAGGCCGCGCCAGGTGAACCGCTCCAGCCGCTGATGCTTGAGCAGAAGATTCCCGGTGAGATCGAGGTCCGCGATGCCTCCCTCGCCGATCCGGTCGTCGGTGATATACCCGATCGCGGCTCGCCGTTCGTGGGCGGCCCGGGCACGGTCCTGTAGCCGGATCGCTCCCCCCGTGTCGATGTACCCGGCCAGCGCCTCCAGCAACTCCCGCTGACCCTGACCGCCGACTCCCACGATCGCTAATCGTCCACCTTCCGGAACTGTGAACGTAATGTCCCGCAGCGCTACCCTGCCGTCGGCCGACAGGGTCGTGAGGCGATCGACCGCAAGCAGGGCATCTCCGGCAGGGCTATCGTCCATGGGCGAGACCGCCTGGGCCGACGCAGCCTCGGGAGAGAAGCCGAACATCGCGTTGAGAATCCGCTCACGAGTGCCGTCCGTCCACCGGCCATCGGTCCTCACTTCGCGACCCCCCAGCCGACCATTGCGGAGCACCACTATCCGGTCCGACAGATCGAGCGCCTCCTCGATCTTGTGGGTCACCAGGATGATCGTCGTACCGGCTTCCCGAATTCGCCGCAGCACGTCGAACAGCCGCTCGCTCTCGCGGGGCGCCAGCATCGATGTCGGCTCGTCGAGCAAAAGCAACTTCGGCCGGGTGACCAGCGCGCGTGCAAGCTCAACCCGCTGCTGATGCACCAGAGGAAGGTCTTCGACGATCGAGTGCAGCGCGATGTCCTCCGCCATCGGCGGGTGAGTCCGGGAGGATTGGAACCCGGCCAGCGCCATCTGCTCCCGCACGGTGAAGGACGGAACGAGCGCGAAATGCTGATGCACAACGGAAATCCCCGCGCGCAACGCCGTACGCGGAGAATCGAGCGTCACATGCTGGCCATTGACCGTGATCGAGCCGGCGTCCGGCTGCTGAAACCCACCGACGATCGAGAGCAATGTCGATTTTCCCGCTCCGTTCTCCCCCACGAGCGCGACGATCTCCCCAGCGCTGACCTGCAGCGAGACCCGGTCGTTCGCCACCACGGTCCCATAGGACTTCGTTATGTTGTGAAGCTCAAGCATCGCGCCAATCCTCCTCAAGGATTCCTCATAGTTTTCATTATGGCTTCCATCGCTTGTCCCGGCGCGTTCCCTCGAATGAGACGGTATTCTGGGAGAATGATCGTGCCTGACAAGAGTTGTCGCCTTCGAACATGTGAGGGATGTGACGAGCAATGCCAAAGCTGGCGGCCAATCTGACGATGCTGTTCACCGAATACCCGTTTCTCGAACGGTTCGACCGGGCCGCCCAGTCGGGGTTCAGGTCGGTCGAGTTCATGTTCCCGTATGACGAGCCGGCCGTCACGGTGAACGAAGCGATCGAGCGAAATGCGCTTGACCTCGTGCTGTTCAACCTGCCCGCCGGGGATTGGGCAGCGGGAGATCGTGGCATCGCCGCGCAACCGGGCCGGGAGGATGAGTTCAGACGTGGGGTGACGATGGCGCTGGAGTACATCGTCGCGCTGCGGCCGCCGATGATCAATTGCCTCGTCGGGAAGCGGGGCCCCAATGCGGACGGCTCCGAACTTCTGGTCAGTAACGTCCGCTACGCGGCGGATTCGCTCCGCGCGACCGGGACCACCCTCCTCGTCGAGCCGGTCAACACCCATGATGTTCCAGGGTTCGCACTACCTGCAACGCAATCGGCGCTGGATCTCATCGCGTCCGCCGAGCGAGAGAATCTGGGGCTCCAGTTCGATATCTATCACGCGATGCGGATGGGCGAAGATGCGATCGGGTTCATTCGCGATCATGGGGCGGAGATCAGTCATATCCAGGTCGCCGACGTGCCGGGCAGGCACCAGCCCGGCACCGGCGAGATCGATTTCCGGGAGTTGTTCGATGTCATCGACGGCTCCGGGTACACGGGCGTGGTCAGTCTCGAGTACATTCCGGAGGGCCGCACTGAGGACGGGTTTGGATTGGTGAGGGACATGGGTCTGCTGGATTGAGCTCGTTCATGGGGAGGATTCGTACGTTGGCGGCATCATCGCATTCGCGAGCCACCCGGCCCACGCTTCATGTCAGCTCGCACCCGCTCGTCCGTCACAAGCTGGGTATCCTCACCGACGAACGGACCGACTCCAAGACGTTCCGGGAGCTGGCGCGCGAGCTCACGACCTTGCTGATTTACGAAGCGACCATCGACCTGCCCCTGTCCGAGTTCACGTACCGGACTCCACTGGAGCCAGCCACGGGGTCCAAGGTCGCGATCCGCGTGGGCCTCGTGCCGATCCTGCGGGCAGGGCTCGGCATGGTGGATGCGGCGGCCGACGTACTGCCCAGGGCCAGCGTGTGGCACCTGGGGATGTACCGCGACGAAACGTCCCACCGGCCCGTGAGCTACTACAACCGGTTGCCGGAGACCTGTCCCGACGACCTCGTGATCGTGCTGGATCCAATGCTGGCGACGGGTGGCTCCGCCACCGACGCGATCCAGGTGTTGAAGGACTGGGGAGCGCGCTGGATCAAGTTCGTAGGTATCATCGCCGCTCCGGAGGGAGTGACACAGGTAGCCGAGGTGCATCCCGAGGTCCCCATGTATGTCGCGTCGCTCGACCGGGAGCTGGATGCCCGCAAATTCATCCGGCCGGGGTTGGGAGACGCCGGTGACCGCCTGTTCGGAACGAACGGCGTTGGGTAGCCAGAGCGTCTTCACCACTCGACGGGACGTCCCCGGGAGCATTGGGCCTACCGTGTGCCACCGCTCCTGCCCCTGATCGCACGCTCGACGCTCGCCGGGTCGTCCGACTCCAGGAAAGCGTCAAGATCCATGCTGAGTTCCGGCGTCAGGAACAGATCGACGCCAGCCTCCTCCAGCGTGCTCCGGAAGCGCAGCACCAAAGCGTGCTCGGCGGCGTTCAGGTCGTATCCATAGGTCGAGAGCGCCTGATCGAGATCAACCCGGGCCACCGCCCGGAACTCCGGGTCCGACATGGCCTGCTCCGCCAGGCGGCGGAGCACGGGAACGCGAACTTCTTCATCGGCCATTGCGAGTCGTCCGTCCGTTCGGGATGTCAGTGGGAGGGAGCGGGACCGTTCTCCGTCCGTTTCCTCGGCATCGCAAGAGTGCCATGACAATTCTATCCAAACATTGCACGATCTCGAAACGCACGTCGCGCGGCCGATCACATCCCGGGACGCGCGTCTCGGACGGCGGTGATGAATGCCCGCGCTCGCGAAGTCAGGAGCGACCAATTCTCCGCAGCCACCGCCTCCGCGTCGACCAGATTGCTCCCGACGGCGATCGCCCGCGCGCCCGCGCGGATGAACTCCCCGGCGTTATCGACGGTAACCCCTCCGGTCGGGATGAGCCGGACCTGAGGCAGCGGACCCGCGACATCCCTAAGGTATCGCGGGCCGACCGACCCCGCCGGGAACACCTTGACGAACGTCGCCCCGAGTTCCCAGGCGGTCAGGATTTCCGTTGGGGTGAAGGCGCCGATCACCGTCGGGGTACCGTAGCGATGGCAGAGCTGGATCGTCTCTGGCCGAAGAGTAGGAGTGACGATGAAATCCGCTCCTCGCAGCAGCGCGGCTCGGGCCGTTTCCGGGTCGAGGACGGTTCCAGCCCCCGCCAAGACCCGGGTTCCGAGCGCAACCTTGACCTGCTCGATCGCCGTTCCCGCGGCCGGATTCGTATACGTGAACTCGATGACATCGATCCCCCCTTCGAGGAGCGCTTCCGCCATCGGAACGGCCGCCGAGTAGTCGGTGAGCCGAACGATCGCCACCACGCCCACCGACTCGATCCTGCGCGCGGCCATTTCCACGGATCACCTCACCACTTCGTCATGCGTAGCATCAGGGCTGTGCATGGGTGAGTATCGCAGAGTGGTTCCCTGATCGAATCGGACAGCACGGCGCGTAATGCCTGATCGCTTCATGCAGTAGCCGTGCCGGGGCATCGTTCATGCTCAGTCAATCATTGGATCCTGCCTGGCGCGGCGAACTGCGCCCATCCTTCCTTGTAGAGAGACCGTCCGATTGGCAATCGTATCTTCCCTGAACCACTCTGATCTACGGTCTCTGCGCGACCAGGCTATCGCCGCCTCGAACGTGGCGATTGTCATTGCCGACGCCCGCGAAACCGGCTGTCCACTGGTGGACGTGAATCCGGCGTTCGAGCGGTTGACGGGATACTCCTTCTCCGAGATCAAGGGCCAGAACTGCAGGTTCCTGCAGGGGCCAAGAACTGATCCCACCGTCGTGGCTGCAATGCGACATGCGATCGCAGAAGAACGCGATTTTGCGACGGTAGTCCTGAACTACAGGAAAGACGGAACGCCGTTCTGGAACGAAATGTCCTTTTCCCCGGTCCATGACCGGGATGGGCACCTTACGCATTTTCTGGGTATCCAGAGGGACGTTACGGAGCGAGAGCAATCCACACGACAGCTGGAACTCCTCGCCGACATCAGCAGGATCATCGGCCGCCGGGAACAACCAGAGGAGACCGTCCGCGCGATGGCGCAGGCGACCGTTCCCGGATTCGCCGATCTGTGCACTGTTCACCTCGCGGTGCCGGAAGCGTTGCCGAGATGGATCGGCACGTTCGGCATCGATGAAGATCTGGTCAGGCTGACCACGGAACTGGAAGACGGGGCTCGAACGAATCAGGGAGCCACGGGGGCGTCTCGGGCAGTGTTGCTCCCGTCTCACCCTGTGATGGAGTCGACGCGGTCGCCCTCAGCCATGCTCGACGCGGTTGCGATCGATGGGCGCCACCGGGAGCGGCTCGCCAGGCTGGGATTGTGCGCGGTCCTGATGGTTCCGATCATGGCCGACGACATAGTATTCGGCACGTTCCAACTGCTTCGGTTCGATCCCGAGTTGCCGTTCTCGCCCACGGAGATCGACCTTGCCCGGGACGTGGCGGGGCGCGCTGGCGCCGTCCTGGAGCAGGCGCGGTTGCTGGAGCGTGCGCAAACGGCGATCGCGTCGCGGGACCGCTTCCTGTCCATCGCGGCGCACGAGATGAGGACCCCGGTCACGACCCTCAAGGGGTACGCCCAACTCTTGTCGCGAAACGTGCAACGACGCTCGCTGAGCATGGAGCGTCTCCACCTGGCACTCCGGGCGATCGAGTCGTCGGTCTCACGTCTTTCGACGCTGACGGACGATTTGATCGGGATGGCGCACCGTGAGCTGCGTGAGCTGCCGCTTCGGAAAACGGTGATCGATGTTCCATCGTTCCTGTGCTCTGTCGTGGACCAATCCCGGTCGTTGCTCGATCATCCGGTGCATCTCGATCCGGGCACGGCGAATGTCGAGATTCTCGGTGACGTCGCGATGCTGGAGCAGGTCGTCATGAACCTGATCGAGAACGCGGCTCGCTATTCGCCCGCTTCAAGCCCGATCGAAATTACCGCGACCACACGCGCCGCCAACGTCATAGTCTCCGTGAAGGATCAGGGCGTTGGTGTGATCGGCACGGAGCTGGAGCGCATGTTCGAGCCGTTTGCCCGGGGCGACGACGACATCACCGCCGACCTGGCCGGTCTGGGCCTGGGGCTGTTCATCAGCAAGGGAAACATCGAACGGCACGGCGGAAGGATCTGGGCCGAGAGCGCGGGCCGCAATCAGGGCACGACCGTGTGTTTCGCGTTGCCGATCCATCCGTTCCCGGACGCCTGATACGGGTACCGCCCACCAAACCGGTGCGGAGAGGCGGCGGGACCCACATCGCATTCACCACGCAGCGACTCACGCTCCCTCCAGAACCCCCGCCCGCTCCAACGCTTCCATTTCCGTGATCACCCGATCGAACTCGCGAAAGGCGACCCTGATCGGTTCAGGCGACGAGAGGTCCACGCCTGCCTCTCTCAGCAGCGTCATCGGGTAGTCAGAGCCACCCGCCGCCAGCATCCCGAGATAGCGTTCCCGTGCGGCGTCTCCCTCGTCGCGGACAGCAGTCGCAATGTTGATCGCGGCGGAGAGCCCGGTTGCGTACTGGTACACATAGAACGCGCGGTAGAAGTGGGGCACCCGGGCCCAGCCGATGCGAACATTCTCGTCCACCACGACGCCTGGTGAATACGTCTCAACGGCTGTACCGAACAGGTCATTGAGCAGGTCGAGCGTCAGTGGTTGACCGGCTTCTACCGTCGCGTGGGTTCGATGCTCGAAATCGGCGTACATCGCCTGCGATGTGATCGTGCCGTCGAAGCCGTCCGCGAACCGGTTGAGCAAACCGAACCGCGCCACCGGGTCGTCTGCCGCCTCGGTCTCCAGCAGGCGCCAGGTGAGCAGCACTTCGTTCACCGTCGAAGCGATCTCGGCCAGGAAAATGGGATAGCCGGCGTTGTGGAACGGCTGGGCAGCATTGGCATAATACGTGTGCATCGCGTGACCGGCTTCGTGCGCAAGCGTGAAGACATCGGACAGCGTGCCGTTCCAGTTCATGAGCATGACGGGAGGCGCGCCGTAGACACCCCAGGAATAGGCACCCGAGCGCTTGCCCTTTGTCTCGTGGACATCGACCCACCGGGAGTCGAACCCTCGGCGAAGATCACTGGTGTACCGTTCCCCGAGCGCACCGACGCCATCGAGGACAATGTCGACGGCTTCGCGATAGTCGTAGTGCCTGGCCGGTTCCGGCGCGAGCGGCACCCGCAGGTCGTACCGGCGCAGTTCATCGACGCCGAGCGCGCGCTTGCGCAACGCGAGATAGCGCTCGATCACCGGACGTGACGCCTGGACCGCCTCCAGCAGACCGTCGTACACCGCCTCCTCGATGTTGTCGTCGAACAGCGCTTCCTGGCGCGCGGAGTCGTAGCCGCGGATCCGCGCCGCGACGACATCCTTGCGCACCGATGAGCCGTGAAGCGACGCGAGCGTGTATCCATGATCGAGATAGGCCTTGCTCATCGCCTCATGGGAGTTCCGGCGCACGTCCCGGTTGCGGCTCTCCATGAAGCGTCCATAGCGGGCCTTGGTCAGCGTCACCTCCTGATCGGACTCGTCCTTGACGGTACCGTAGGAAAGATCGGCGTTGTCGAGCGCGCCGAACGCCTCGGAGGGCGAGCGGGTGACATCGGAGAACTGGGCCAGGACCTCTTCGACTTCTTGCGACCGCACATGCGCTCGCCTCCGTTCCAGGTCCTCGAGGATGTGGCGGTACGTCGCCAACGCGGGATCCGCGATCAACCCGCGCAACGTCTCCGCCGGCAGTGTCAGAATCTCGGGCTGGAGGAAGGCGAGCGCCTCGCCGGCCTGGATCGAGGCGGCGACGGCGCGCTCGTACCGGGCGGTGGCCTCGGTATTGGTTGTGTCCTCGTCACGGCGCAGGCTCGCATAAACCGCCAGCCTTGACACCGCCAGGTACACCGCGAATACGGCCTCGAGACCTTGCCGTGCCACTTCGGCACTCTCGCCGAGCCGGCCGCGAAACGCGACGGCAGACCGGAGCAGGTCGCCGATGGCCTCGAATTCGGCCTGCCAGGCGTCTTCCGACGAATAGATTGTGGTGAGATCCCAGGTGTCCTCGAGCGCGAGCTGTTCCCGTGTCGGGACATCGGCAAGTGTCGTAGCGGTCAACGGTACCTCCAATGGATGTGACGAATCGCGTAGCGTTGGCGGGCCGAACCAGCGTGTAGTACGATTCGCGGCTTGCTCGCCGGGATATTGAGGGTAGGCTGCGGCCAACGTGACTCCGTTCCTCGAATGATACGGTGACGGCAGTATCCGGTGGGAGCCTATCAGTGGGCACCACCGTGCCGTGCTCGTTCCAGGAGATGTCATGCGCCTCTATCTGGAACTGGCGCGGCGGTCCTTCCGCCAGCAGCTGACCTACCGCGGGGCGGCGCTGGCCGGAATCTTCACCAACGGCATCTTCGGCGTCATGATCGCCTCCGTCTATCTCGGGCTCTATCGGTCCCAGAGTACTGGAGGGAACCACCTCCGTGGTTGGTCCGCCGACGACACGGTGACGCTCGTCTGGATCAACCAGTCGTTGTTGATGACGGTCTTCATGTGGGGCTGGTGGGAAGTCATCCGCACGATCCGATCGGGTGAGATCGTGACGGACTTGCT
>CADCWJ010000837.1 GCA_902806365.1 uncultured Thermomicrobiales bacterium | reverse complement strand
GTGCGACAGGCGATCTGGCCCGAACGTGTGATCCTGATCGTGGCGGCGGGGTTCCTGTTCTACACCGGAACGATGCAGGATCTGATCGGGCTGGGGCTGATGGTGGCGGGGATTCTGGTCCATCTGCGGCGGGTGGGAGGCTCGCCGTCGAGCCCCGGCGGCGCGATCGCCGACGGGTCACGCCCCGCCCCGGCGTAGCGCCTTCCGACGAGCTACCTGTCGTGGGTAACGACCCACAGCGCATGCAGCAACCCAGGCACATAGCCCAGCACCGTCAGCACGATGTTGAGCAGGAATGACAAGCCAAACCCCCGCTTGAGAAAGACCCCGACCGGCGGGATGATCACCGAGGCGACAACACTCAGGAAGCCCATCGTTGCTCCTTTGTCGACGTACTCGCCGGGATTCCGGCGAACGTGTAGTTCCGGTGCAGCATACGCGATGCGGCGACGCTTGCGGCAACAGGAGGGAGAACGCTCGATCGAGCGAGTCAGGCGTCCAGGGAGTCGAGCAATTCGGGAAGGAAGCGGGCATGGTCGGCGATGAGAGCAGGAACGCCGTCCGGAAGCGGGACCCAGAACAGCTCGAACGGGATGGACTTGCCAGGGGCGTCGAATGGATCATCTTCGTTGTGCATCCAGCGATCGGGGGTCGGTGCCGCGCAGGTCAGATGAAAGAACCAGCGATCGTGCAGCTCGTCGCGTCCGAATGGACGAGCATCGAAAGTGTGGCGACCAAGCATCCGCACGATCGTCAGGTCTGGTAATCCGGTCTCCTCGCCGGCCTCCCGCAGCACCGCTTCCTCGGGAGTCTCCCCGTCGTCCATCGTGCCGGCGGGAACCTGAATGCCCGCTTCCGGACTGAGCGGATGACTGAATACAAGGAGGCGATGGCCGCTGGTCGTCCCGCTGGTCGCCCGGCTGGTGATATAGGCAAACGCCTTGCGCCTGATTGGCAGGCTCGAACAACTCATCACGCTCGCATTCCTGTCCCGATCCGGCACCGATGATCTCGGCGAACCGGCAACACCATGCAAGGATCGAATCTCGATGGTCCATGACCTTGTTTCCGAAACGGAGATCCCGTATGGATCAGGCGGGGGGCACCCGCTGTTTCTCGATGTGCTGCGGCCCGCTGACGGTGGAACCTCCGCCCGACCGGCGGTTGTCTGGGTTCATGGCGGAGGATGGCAGGCGGGGCAGCGGCAGCCGAACCCGAACCGGACGCTCGCCGAACACGGGTTCGTGACGGCGACGATCTCCTACCGCTTCAGCCAGGAAGCGATCTTCCCGGCGCAGATCCACGACGTCAAGGCGGCGATCCGGTTCCTGCGCGGCAATCACGCGCGCTTCGGGATCGATCCGGAGCGGATCGGCGTCTGGGGTCACTCTGCTGGCGGACATCTCGCGGCGCTGGCCGGGGTCGCCGGAAACGTGCCGGATCTCGAAGGGACGGGCGGCACACCCGCCGTCTCGTCGGCGGTCCAGGCCGCCGTGCCGCTGTCGCCACCGACCCGCTTCGAGCAGACCGCGCCAAACCTGGATCTCGACTCGGCCCAATTGCAGCTCCTCGGGCATGCTGCCCTCGACCGCGCGGAGTTCGAGCGGCTGGCGCGACTGGCGAGCCCCGCCACGCACGCCCGCGCGGACACCCCGCCGTTCCTGATCGTGCATGGCGTCGTGGACGATGTGGTCGACATCGAGGATGCGCGAACGCTGGCGGCGGCGCTCGACGCCGCGGGCGCGCCGGTCACCCTGCGCGAGTTGCCCGGCGTTGATCACAGCGACGCGGCGATCCTCGGGCCAGTCGACGGCCCGATTACTCCGGCCCATCAGGAGATCATCGCGTTCTTCGAGGCTACGTTGGGGCCAGTGGCATCGTGAGGAGCCGACCGGAATCCGTGCTTAACAACCGAGCGGGTCGCCTGCTGTGGCGACCCGCTCCGGTGGGGGTGGGGAGGAGAGATGGGAAGCCGGAAAACCGTGCCATCGGTATGACACCATTTCCGCCTTTCCACGATCAATCCTATGGTTGCAGGCTGAGTCACCGCTGATCCTATGCTGAATAATTCCTGATGATGTGCCATTGCGTGGACAGGCCCGGATCACCCATTTGGCGATGGCATTCCGGTCGCGCCACTCTTCGTGTATCGTGACCACCCATTCGTCCCCGTTCGTGGAACGACGATTCCCTCGACCGACGACCGCTGAAAGGGT
>CADCWJ010000836.1 GCA_902806365.1 uncultured Thermomicrobiales bacterium | reverse complement strand
GCTTGACCGGTGAGCCGAATACGGTGAAGTTGCGCATGGCGAGCTTCGAGACGGCCAGCACGTCGGGGTCGTCGTCGACGAGCAGAACGGGATACTCTGCCAGGAACATCGTAGCCTCCTTCTTTATTCTTTCGCCTTACGCCGCTCGCTTCATCACCGCGGCGAAACCGCGCAGTCCCTGATACATCAACTCGATGATGGTTTCCGAGGGCTCGCCGAGCAGACGGTGGGCCCAAAAGGCTTCGGCCGTGGTCGGACTTTCCGCCACCTTGACGAGCACCTCGTTGCCCTCGATGATGTATTTGCCACCCTGCCCGTCCATCGGATGCCCCGGCCGCTCGCCGCCGCCCTCAAGCGTGTCCAGCCGGCCGATCATCTCATTGAGGGCCGCCCCATCCATGTGGAAGGCGAAGTGCCTATCGCCGATGCGGATGCCGAACGGCGACTGCGAATCCCAGGCGGTGAACGCCTGCTGCAGGACATTGAACGCCATATCGGGCGACGCCGAGTACTCGACCATGGCAGCGAGCATTTTGAGGCCGGCCTGCGCCACGGTGAATGTGGTCGTCATCCGCGCGGCGGTCTTGACCATCGTGTACAGCTTGTCCTCGGACGCCTCGACCTTGTTGAAGTAGCCGTTGATCTCGTACCGGTCGATGACGGCGCGCTCCGGGGCGACCCCCGGCTGGCCGGTCCGGACGTAGAGCTGGCACCATTTGTTGGCGAGATCGTTGCGGATGTAGTCGCACAGCTCGAGTCCGGCCGTGTCGGTCTCCATCACCACGTCGATGATGGCTACCATCATCGAGCCGCCGGCTTGCGCCGGCACCGAGAGCTGCGACGTGATGACCTCGATCGCCTCGGCCTTGCTGGTCGCGGTGTACAGCTTGACCGGCGAGCCGAAGACGGTGAAGTTGCGCATCGCCAGCTTCGAGACGGCCAGCACGTCAGGGGTCGTCGTCGACGAGCAGCACGGGATACTCTGACTGGAACATCGTAGCCTCCTTCTCTATTCTTTCGCCCAGGGCATGTGCAACGAGTGGCTTAACGCGTACATCCCGATGGCTCATCCTCCTGTTTGGTC
>CADCWJ010000835.1 GCA_902806365.1 uncultured Thermomicrobiales bacterium | reverse complement strand
TCACGACCTGCTTCGCCATCTGCACCGCCCGTATGCCACCGGACATGCCACCGTAGCTCACGAATCCAACCGGCTTGTGGCCCCACTCGTGGAAGAGGAAATCGATCGCGTTCTTGAACGGAGCCGTCATCGACGAGTAGTTGTACTCCGGCATCACGAACACGAAGGCGTCGGCGGTATCGACGATCGCGCTCCACGCCTTCGTGTAATCCTTGGTGTACTGGCGCATGCGCGGATGGTACGGCTCGTCCATGAAGGGGAGATCCAACTCGGCGAGATCGACCTTCTCGACATCGAACGTTCCATCGGCCTCGGCCTGCTCGATAAACCACTCTCCGACCGGCAGCCCCACCCGGCCTGGCCTCGTGCTGGTGATGATGACCGCGAGGGTCGGCCTGTCGGATGACGCCGTGGTACTGGAATCCGCCTGCATGAAATTGTGTCCTTTAGGGTGAGTAAGGCCATGGGTCGATCGCGCAAACAGGCAGATGCAGCACGTGTGGTGCCGCATCTTCGCTACACTACGCGCGTTTGCCTGAACCAGGCCACTGTCGGTTCACATCGTCAGCAAGGTGCTGGTCCCCGCCTGGAACTCGCCCTCGAGCAGGCGTTCGAGCCCGTGCACCGGATCATCGGGGCCGCCCGCCGGGTTCCAGTGCAGCTGGACCAGAGTCCAGAGCGCTTCGTACACCTCCAGCCGTTCGATTAGGCGCGGATGGTCGAACAGTGCGGGATAGGCCTCGCCGAACCAGCGCGGCACCATCTCGTAGTCCATCGATCCTCCCCCTTGGGCGGACAACGCCCATCGAATCGAGCGCAGCAACATGTCGAGCTCGGTGTCCGCCGGACCGAGCCGGAATCCCTCGAAGTCGATGATGCCGCTGACGTGGTCACCATCGACGAGCACATTCCGGAAATGCAGATCAGTGTGGACCGGCACGTCGATGTCGCCGGCAAACGCGTCCAGGCGACGGGCGATGAACGCGCCGGTGCGAGCGAGCACATCGGACGCGTCCGGCCGGACGCGGCGTGCGCTGCGGATCAACTCCCGGTAGAGGCCGGGCGGCGCATGATAGGCGTCGGCATATTTCCCCGCCATCGCATCGGCGGCCCAGGGATTCGCCATCCAGGGCTCGGGCTCCAGTGCATGCAGCCACCGCATGATGTCCGCAATCTCGTGGACGAGAGCGCGGCGCGATGCAGCGGGCAGGAACGGCCAGGCATCATCCATCGTGACTCCGGGCAAGCGCTCCAGTACGAGGTATTCACCCTCGACTTCCCGCTTGCCGTGGGCGAGCACGAGAGGTCGCGGGATCCCGACTGGAAGCCGGCGCAGCACGTCCGCTTCGTAGGCGAACGCATCCCGGAACCGTCCGCTACTAAGGCGGACCACGTGATCCGGCGTAAGCCAGACCTCGTTCGCGATCCCTGCCCCCACCACCAGATCGTCAGCCAGAACGCCTGCCCGCTCGAGCAGATGGGCCGTTTCCCGCCGCGACTGCCCGCCGTCGTCTACGTCTCGAAGATGTTCCGTCATAGTCGGAGCATACCAACCTCCCGCCGCAGT
>CADCWJ010000834.1 GCA_902806365.1 uncultured Thermomicrobiales bacterium | reverse complement strand
GCCACGGCCAGCAAGTACGAGCGGTATGTGGCGACGAGCTTCGTCAAGGCCATCGAGCCGGTCGTGGTGGCGCGCGCGGAGGGAGCGACGATCTGGGACGCGGACGGCACGGAGTATCTCGACTGCTTCGCGGGGATCGCGGTCGCCAACGCCGGTCACCGGCACCCCAGGGTAGTGGCCGCGGTCCGTGAGCAACTCGATCAGGTCATCCACGCGGCGAGTTACATCTACCACGTCCCCTCCGTTGCGGATTGCGCGGAGCGGCTGGCACAGATCACCCCCGGTGATCTGAGCAAGACGTTCTTCGGTAACTCCGGCGCCGAGGGCATCGAGACGGCGATGCGGATGGCCAAGGCCTACACCGGTCGCCATGAGTTCATCAGCCTGACGCATTCGTTCCACGGCCGGACCAACGCGACGCTGTCCATTACCGGCAACCAGGCTCGGAAGACGCGCGGAGGGCCCTACCTGCCTGGCGTGGCGTTCGCGCCGGCACCGTACGTCTACCGGAACCCGTTCGGAACGGACGACCCGGAACTCGTCGCCGAGCGCTGTGCCGAACTGGTCGAATGGGCGATTACGTATCAGACGAGTGGCGACGTCGCGGCCTTCATCGCCGAGCCAGTCATGGGCGAAGGGGGGATTCTGGTCCCGCCAGTGTCCTACTTCCAGCGCGTGAAGGAGATCCTGGACCGCCACGGCATCCTCTTCATCGCTGACGAGGTGCAGAGCGGGTTCGGCCGGACCGGCAAGATGTTTGCGATCGAGCACTTCGGCGTGGTCCCGGACATCATGGTCATGGCAAAGGGCATCGCTGACGGCTTCCCGCTCAGCGCGACCACCGCCCGGCCAGAGATCGCCGATTCGCTTCGGCCAGGCGAGCACCTCTCCACCTTCGGTGGTAACCCGGTCTCGTGTGCCGCGGCCATAGCGAACATCGACGTGATGCTGGACGAGCGGTTGCCCGAGGAGGCTGCCCGGAAGGGCGCCCGTCTTCTCGAGCAACTCCAGGGACTGGCCCGGCGACACCACTCCATCGGCGACGTGCGTGGCCTCGGTCTCATGGTCGGTATCGAACTGGTCACGGACCGGGCGAGCCGGGACCCGGCTCCCGCGCAGGCGGCGCGTGTCCGGCAGGTTTGTCGTGAGGCTGGAGTGCTGGTCGGGGTAGGCGGGCAGAGCGGGAATGTCATCCGTTTCCAGCCACCCCTGATCATCAGTGACGCGGAGATCGACCGAGCGGTGGCGACGCTGGACGAGGCACTGGAGAAGGTCACTATCTCCTAGAGAAGTACGGACGGCGATGCTGCCCGGGCGTTCCGGTGCCGACGGTTGGATAGCCGCCTTGGGTCGGGATGAGCGACGAGTGGTGGCACGTGGTCGTTGCAGGCCACGTGTCACCATGGAGTCCCGATGAAGGACGTACGTCCAACCCGACATACCGATTTGGGACTGTAACTGGAGACAACCTCGGCTTCCTGCATTGGCTCGACGTGAGGCGAATCGATGGTTGCCGGGTCCGGGCGAAGCGGACAGTCGAATGACACGCCGGGAACCAATTGGTGGGGTCGCGCGATGTTCTGGAAGTTGCTGATCGGGAAGGT
>CADCWJ010000833.1 GCA_902806365.1 uncultured Thermomicrobiales bacterium | reverse complement strand
GACGAACCGCGTCTTCGCCTGGACGGACGAGGACCACGCGGTCTCCGAGGTGATGCAGCGGTGCTACGTGAACTTCGTCAGCACGGGCGATCCGAACGGCGAGGGCGTGCCCGCCTGGCCCGCTGCCAACGCGGGCGACGTGGTGACGGTGATGCGCTGGGACGTCGTGTCGAAGGCCGAGCCGGAGCGCAACCGCGAGCGGTACCTGTTTCACGACTCGCGCCTCCGGTCGGGGTAGGTCGCTTTTATATCGCAGCTACGCCTGGGGGGCGGCCTCCTGCGCTACCAATCGCGCCGCGGATCGCCGCCCGTGATCCGCGGCGGCGAGGTGCCGGGCGAATGCTCGGCCATGCCTACCCCTGTCTCGTGCTCCTGTTGTCTGGTTCACGTTGCGATGGGCCATGATGCCGCGCGGTAATCCCTGATCGGGAGGGCGCGAACGACTCGATCGACATTGCGGACGGATCCCGTACCATCCGTCCTCCCAGGCGGCGATTGATCCCTGGGGTCTCGCATCTGGCACGGTCAGTCAACCCCTCCAGGAGAACACGTATTCTCCTGGAAGTCGCGTTCCAGGAACGACGGGCGAGTTCTTTCGAGAACGAGGAAGGGATATACTGCGCCCCTGTTTCCCGTGCCCGCCCTGACTCCCGGTCGTCCGTTGCGCTCCTCACTATTCATGCCCCGGCCTGCGGCAGATTGGTCAGGCGGGCGCCGCGACGTTGCGACCGCTTGCTGCCAGGCTGGTGGCACCGGGGCCAGGTGCTCACAATAAAAGAAGCGAAGGCGATAGCCGGCATGAGCGTGATGCAGACAGCGACGGGACGACGCATCTTTTACGACGTTGTTGGAGAGGGCCCTCCGCTCCTGGCCATAACGGGCCTGGCGAGTTCGCGAAAGGCGCTCCTGGCGAGCCTCAGCGATGCGCTCACCTCCCGTCTCCAGATCGTCGCCATGGACAACCGGGACGCGGGCGAGAGTGATCCCGAACCCGGCTACTACACCATTGGCGACATGGCCAACGACGCGGCCACCCTGCTGAATGACCTTGGGATTGCCCACGCCCATGTCCTCGGGTTCTCGATGGGGGGCACGGTGGCGCTTCAACTCGCCCTCGATTACCCGCTTCGGGTCGATCGCCTCGTCCTGGTCTCCGCCCACGCCTTCAACGGGCCGGACCACCGTGCGGGTGAACCACTCCCGCCGCCTCCCGTGTGGTGGACCGACGATCCGGTCGAGCGGTGGCGACGTCTGATGCCGGAGGCGGTAGGGCCGGAGTATCGGGACAGGCTGACGGATCACGATCTGACGATTCACGCCGGCCTTGATCGGGGCAACCGGGCGACGTGGGCCTGCGCCATGCGCCAGGTGGCCACGCGATCGGGCCTCGACATGCGAAACCGGTTGGCTGAGGTACGTTCACCAACCCTGGTGATTCACGGCGGGATGGATCCGGTGGTGCCTGCGGAGCACGGGGAATTGCTGGCAGCCGGCATCCCGGGCGCCCGATTGCACGTGCTTCCCCGAGCCGGTCACCTCCCGCTTACTGAGGCGCCCGATGAGGTCACCCGCGCCATTCTGAACTTCCTGACGGAGACATAGAGCACACTCGGAGGCTGGTGTTGGTGGGGACGGACGTCCCTCCCACGACACGCGACAGCAACTCGATCAGAGCGTGATGCAGGCAACGGTCCTGATCCCGAGCCACGAACTGCACACCCGGTTGCGACCGGCACCGCCGGCTCTGCCCTGCGGCGTCAGGAAATGTGCACGACGAACGGTGCCGCGAGCTGCGTCAGCATTGGGGCGATCCCGGCGAGGGACCGGGGCAGCGGCGGCAGGCGGCGGCGCCCCAGCCAGGTCTTGACGCAGGCGGTTCCGGTCGGCAGACTGGGCCCTGGGTCTCCATCACAATCGAAGTCG
>CADCWJ010000832.1 GCA_902806365.1 uncultured Thermomicrobiales bacterium | reverse complement strand
GTCGCCGAGCGGTCCGATCTACCGGTCGTGCTCTACAACGTTCCTGGCCGCACCGGCAGCGATATCCAGCCAGCAACGGTCGCCCGGCTTGCACTGCTGGAGACGGTGATCGGCATCAAGGAGGCGTCGGGGGATGTCGATCGCGCCAGCGAGATCGTCCGGCGGACCGATCCGGCCTTTGCGGTGCTCTCCGGCGACGATTCGCTCACGCTCCCGATCATGAGCGTCGGCGGTCGCGGCGTGATCTCGGTCGTCAGCAACATCGTGCCCGGGGCTATGCGAGACCTGACCGCCGCCGCATTGGCGGGTGACTTCGAACGGGCACGCACCATTCATCACGAGTTGCTCGATCTCTGCGCCGCGATGTTCGTCGAGACCAACCCGGTGCCGGTCAAGGCGGCGGCGGAGCTGCTCGGGTTGGCGATTTCCGAGGTCCGGCTTCCGCTCGTCGCGCTCGAAGTGGTCTCCCGGCAGCGCGTGTTCGAGGCCCTGCTCGCCTGCCCGCGCACGGCGGATCGCGTGCTCGATGGCGAGAGAGCCGCCTGGCTGCGAAACGCCGTCGCCGGAGTCGCGGCCTGATGGCCGACGATACGACACCCTTGCGCCTCGGGATCGTCGGCATCGAGGGCCGGATGGGCCGGGAGATCGCCGCCGCGGCGGAACGCGATCC
Source organism: uncultured Thermomicrobiales bacterium (assembly GCA_902806365.1). Classification (GTDB taxonomy): domain Bacteria; phylum Chloroflexota; class Chloroflexia; order Thermomicrobiales; family UBA6265; genus CADCWJ01. The sequence continues at coordinate 447 of CADCWJ010000832.1, read as the reverse complement.
AGAGGTGATCATCATCGGCGGCACCGTCCGCCCCGGACGCGTCGATGTGCCGTCCAGGGCGCTTGCGGGCGTCACGATCCACGAATCCCTGGCCGCCCTGTTGCCCTTGATCGACGTGGTGATCGATTTCTCGACCCCGGCATCATCGGTCGAGACCGCGCGGCAAGCGGCGCAGGCAGGTGTCCCGGCCGTGATCGGGACGACCGGGCTGACGAGCGAGCAGATGGCGTTGTTGCGCGCGGCATCGCACCGCATCCCGCTCTGGTACGCGCGGAACATGAGCACCGGGATCGGCGCCCTGTTGCGGTGCCTGCCAGAGATCGCCCGGGCACTGGAGGGCTATGACATCGAGTTGATCGAGGCCCACCACCGGCACAAGGTCGATGCCCCGTCCGGCACCGCGCTCGCGCTGGCCGAGGCGATCCTTGCCGGGCTCGCCGGTGAGGG
>CADCWJ010000831.1 GCA_902806365.1 uncultured Thermomicrobiales bacterium | reverse complement strand
CGAGTTCCATGGGGATCAGGAACTTCCCCTCAACGTCGCGATGGACGTTCTGGACCGAGCGGCAAAAATGGAGGCGGTCGAGTCGCAGCTCCAGCAGGTCACGCGCCTCGGGGACCTTCAAGGACTGGATCCTGAGATGCTCCAAAGCGTTTTGAGCGAGCAGGACCGCGACTGGCTGAACAAATGGACGCGACTCGAGCAGGACATGATCGACAGTGGACTGGCGTCGACCGGGATGGATGGACTGGAGCTCACGCCGAGGGCGATTCGCAAGCTCGGCGAGCACGCGCTGACCGACATCTTCTCGTCGCTGCAGGACAAGGATATCGGAGAACACGATGTCAGGCGGGCCGGTACCTCTGGAGAAATCGCTGATTCCAGCTCACCATGGAAGTTTGGCGACTCGTTTGTGCTTGACCTCCCGCGGACGGTGATGAACGGCATCATGGGCCACGGACCGGGCACACCGGTCCAACTGGGCGCGGACGATTTCGAGGTGATCGACCGCGAGGCGAGAACGTCGACGGCTACGGTCCTGCTCATCGACATGAGCCGGTCGATGCTCAACAACGGTTGCTGGGAAGCCGCCAAACGGACTGCCCTGGCGCTCGACACGCTGATTCGCGGCAAGTACCCCCGCGACATGCTGGAACTGATCGGTTTCTCCGCAACGGCGCGCCCTCTCGACGTGACGGACCTGCCAACGCTTGAATGGAACCAGTACAACTACGGCACCAATCTGCAGCACGCACTCGAACTCGCGAGGGAGAGACTGCGGCCCGAGCGAGGCCGTAATCGCCAGGTCATCGTCATTACAGACGGCGAGCCAACCGCCTATCTCGACGAGGGTGAAGTTCGGTTCAACTATCCGCCCATTCCGGAAACGTTCGAGGCGACGTTGAGGGAAGTATTGCGCTGCACCAGGGAAGACATCCGGATCAACGTCTTCCTGCTCGAGCAGACACCATACATGGCGAAATTCATGGAAGATTTGATGCGGATCAACCGAGGCAGAGTGATGAACGCCGCGCCTAACCGGCTCGGCAGCTACGTGCTCAGCGATTTCCTGCGGCAGCGGACGATGGATCGCCGAGGCTGACGAGCGAGCCATCGAGGCGAAGAGCTGCACATAGCACCCCCTCACCGCGTCGCGGTGAGGGGGTGCTATGATTAAGTTCGTTAAGCGAGCGGGTCACTGAGGCCCGGCGCCGCTAACGCCCCCAGCCATTCCCCGCAATCTTCCGATCCCACCTGTCCACTGGAGGACGAGGGGAACGACCTTGCCGATTACACAGCAACAGTGGCGTCAGGTAGCCCTGAGAGATAGCGAGTATCAGCGCATCCTCGAGCTGCTCGGCCGGGAGCCATCAGGAGTAGAACTCGGCATGTTTGGCGCGATGTGGAGCGAGCATTGCGGCTACAAGCATTCCCGCCCACTCTTGAAGACGCTTCCAACGGAGGCGCCCTGGGTGTTGCAGGGACCGGGCGAAAATGCTGGCGCGGTGGATCTGGGGAGCGGCCTGGCGGCCGTCTTCAAGGTCGAATCGCACAACCATCCGAGCGCTGTGGAGCCGTACGAGGGCGCAGCGACCGGAGTCGGCGGCATTGTCCGTGACATCTTTACGATGGGCGCTCGCCCAGTGGCGATCCTGGACGGTCTGCGTTTCGGCGAGCTGGGCGATCCACGTAATCGCTATCTGTTCGACAATGTCGTCGGTGGAATCGGCGGGTATGGCAATTGCCTCGGCATTCCGACCGTTGGCGGCGAGATCGCGTTCAACGACAGCTTCGATGGGAACCCGATCGTGAATGCGATGTGCGTCGGGGTGGTGCGCGCCGACAGCATCGTGCGGGCAACCGCGAGTGGCATCGGCAACCTGATCGTGCTGATTGGCGCGAAGACAGGTCGTGACGGATTGCATGGAGCGACATTCGCGTCGGTCGATGATCCGGAAGCGTCTCACCGCGGCGTCGTTCAAGTCGGGAATCCCTTTCTCGAAAAACAGCTCATGGAAGCGTGCCTTGAGTTGCTGCGGGGCGATGCCGTGGTCGCGATGCAGGATTTGGGGGCGGCGGGGCTGACCAGCGCAATCATCGAATGCGCGAGTCGTGGGTCGGTTGGAATTGCCATCGATGTTGCCGCGGTGCCACGGCGCGAGACCGCGATGTCGGCCTACGACTGCATGCTCAGCGAGAGTCAGGAACGGATGGTGCTCGTTGCGGCCTCGGACCGCTTCGAGGAGATCGCCGAAATCCTGGCAAAGTGGGAGCTCGATGCGGCGGTCATCGGACGAATCACCAATGACGGAGCGGTGCGGGTGTCGGATGGAGAAGAAGTTCACGTCAATGTCCCGGTGTCGTTCTTCACCGACGACTGCCCGGTTTATCACGTGGATGGAGAGGAACCGGCCGATATCGGCGCCGCGCGCAAGCGCACGTCGGATGGCCTGGAGGATATCGACGCCCGCGACGTCGCGGGCGCGCTGCTTCGCATGCTGGAGTCGCCAGCGCTCGGTTCCCGCCGGTCGATCTGGGAGCAGTTCGATCACACGATCCAGACCAATACCGTGGTGGGACCGGAACGTGGCGACGCGGCCGTGATCCGGATCAAGGGCACGCGGTCGGCGATCGCGGCCTCCATGGATTGCAACTCCCGGTACTGCTACCTCGACCCGTATCACGGTGCACAGCTTGGCGTTGCCGAAGCGACACGCAACGTCAGCTGCGTCGGGGGAAGGCCACTCGGGCTAACCAACTGCCTGAACTTTGGCAATCCCGAGCGGTCGCCAGCGAACTGGCAATTGCGTGAAGCGGTCCGAGGGATGGGCGACGCCGCTCGCGCGCTCGGCGTTCCAATCGTCAGCGGGAATGTGAGCCTCTATAACGAGAGCACCGGGGTGCCGATCCAGCCAACGCCGATGATCGGCTGTGTCGCAGTGCTGGACGATGTGATGTCCGCCGCCCGAATTCACTGGAATGACGGTGACAGCATCCTGCTGATCGACGGGGGAGTGCCTTCGCTGGGAGGAAGCGACTACCTCGATATCATCCATGGGCAAATCGCCGGATGTCCAAGCGCTCCTGACCTGGCGAGTGAGTTGAAGGTTCAGGAACTGGTACGGCACCTCATCCTCTCGGGGCACTGTAGTGGTGTCCACGACGTAAGCAACGGCGGCTTGGCGGCCACGCTGGCGGAGCTGGCAATGACCAGCGGGGTGGGTGCAACCGTCGCCTTGCCGGACGGAAGCGGTCGGCAGGACGTTGGCTGGTTCGGGGAGTGCGCGAGCAGGGTCGTCGTCGCGGTCGGCCCATCGCTGATCGAAATCGTCGAACGTTCCGCGGTCGAACGTGGCGTGGGCATCGTTCAACTCGGGAAAGTGGGAGGCCGGGAGCTGGTTCTTGGCGACGCCCCACCGATATCAGTGGAAAAGCTCGTAACAGCGAGCGATCAGGCATTTCGCGAAAAGAGGGACCATGCTCGAGTCTGACCAGAGACGACAAAAGATGTCCGCGCGTGCGCTCCCGCTGGTGATGCCCGGTCAGGATGATGACCAGCTTCCTTACGAACGAGACGGGGAACTGGACAAACCCCATGAGGAATGCGGCGTCTTCGGTATCTACGCACCCGGCGAGGACGTCGCGAGGTTGACATTCTTCGGGCTCTACGCACTTCAGCATCGAGGGCAGGAAAGTGCGGGAATCGCCTCCTCCGATGGGGACCGGATATCCCTTCGGACCCGCCTCGGGCTGGTGTCTCAGGCGTTCGCGGAAACTGATCTTAAGGAGTTGCCGGGTCATATCGCGATCGGGCACACGAGGTATTCGACCTCGGGCTCGAATAACGAGTGCAACGCTGGACCGATGTATATCGAGACAGATATCGGGCCCCTCGCCATCGCCCACAATGGGAACCTGACGAATGCGGTGGCGCTCCGGCTCGATCTCGAGCGCAGCGGCGAGGTGTTCGAGACGACGACCGACAGCGAAATCGTGGCCCGCGTCATCGCCCGAGCGCCGGGACGGACTGCGATCGACAAGATTCGAAACGCGATGCCCCGAATGGTTGGGGCGTTCAGCCTGACGATCCTCGCCAACGACCGCCTGTACGCTGTGCGTGACGCGCTCGGGGTGCGTCCACTTTGTCTCGGGCGCATCGGCCGGAACTGGGTGGTCGCCTCGGAATCGTGCGCACTGATGACGATCGGCGCGGTGTACGAGCGCGAGGTCGAGCCAGGCGAGATTGTTGAGATCGACTACGACGGCGCTCGCTCCCACGGAACGGGAGCCGTGGACCACCACGCCTTGTGCCTGTTCGAGCTGATCTACTTCGCGCGGCCCGATAGCGAGATTCATGGCAAACGTCTTCATCTGCTGCGCCAGCGGATGGGCGCCCAGCTTGCCAGGGAAGCACCGGTCGATGCCGATCTGGTGATCGGGTTGCCCGATTCCGCAACGCCCGCCGCCATCGGGTACGCGCAGGAGTCCGGCATTCCGTACCAGGAAGCCCTGATCAAGAACCGGTACATCGGTAGAACGTTCATCCAACCTGACCAGCGACTCCGGGAGATCGGCGTGTCCCTGAAATTCAATGTACTTCCGGAAGTGGTCGCGGGCCGGCGCGTCATCCTGGTCGACGACACGATCGTGCGGGGCACAACCAGCCGGCCGATTGTGCAACTGATCCGGTCGGCTGGTGCGACGGAAGTTCACATGCGGGTACATGCACCACCGATGATGTGGCCCTGCTACCTCGGAGTGGATCTCGCGAAGCGGAATGAACTGATCGCGGCACGGATGACCGTCCCGGAAATCGGAACGCACATCGGCGCCGACAGCATCGGCTATCTTTCCCTTGACGGCCTGTTCGAGGCAATCGGAAGCGGCCGCCAGGGTTTCTGTACAGGATGCCTGACAGGAAACTATCCCGTGCCGACCTACGCCGAGGTCGGCAAGCTTGCGCTCGAGCCGGTCTAACCAGCCCGGCACAACGGGTAGGTGGACCGTCGACACGACCCGGAGGATCGACTGGCCGTGACTACGAATGACGAGCTCAAGCGAACGGCACTGTACGAGCACCACATGGCGCTGGGCGCGAAGGTCGTCCCGTTTGCCGGCTGGGAGATGCCGGTGCAGTACGAGGGGATCCTTGCGGAGCACAAGCGGGTGCGCACGCAGGCTGGGCTTTTCGATCTTGGGCACATGGGTCAGGTCGACATCACCGGTCCGGACGCGCTCGAGTTCCTGCAATACACGACGACCAACGATGTGGCGAGTCTCGCACCGGGCGACGCGAAGTATGGCTTGCTGCCGAACGATAATGGCGGCGTGGTTGATGACATCATCGTCTACCGGTATCCCGAGGGCGAGGAGGGGTACATGGTGGTCGTCAACGCATCCAATACCGACAAGGATGTCAGTTGGTGGAAGGAGCTGCGGGGGCGACGAAGCGACCTGGACGTCGCTATTCGCGACATATCCCCTGAAATCGGCATGATCGCGATCCAGGGGCCACTTGCCGGACAGATCGTTGCGAAGCTGACGGACGAACCGATCGACGAGATTCCGTATTTCTCGTGGCGCGATGCCGTCGTTTCCGGGATCAGCGTGAAAATGGCCCGGACCGGGTACACGGGCGAGGATGGATTTGAGTTTTACGCCAACCAGTCAGACACGGTAAGGCTGTGGGACGCGCTGCTCGATGGCGGCAAGGATGCGGGCCTCGGGCCGATTGGCCTTGGAGCGCGCGATACGCTCCGGCTCGAGGCGCGCATGCCACTCTATGGCCAGGAACTTGGCGACGACATCAGTCCGTACGAGGCCGGTATGGGGTGGGCTGTAAGCCTCAAGAAGGGCGATTTCGTCGGCAGGCAGGTCATGGAGGCGGTCAAGGCTCATGGCGCACCGCGACGGACCGTAGGTTTCGTCACTACCGAGCGGTCCGCCTCCCCGCGCAGTCACTGTGCGGTTCAGCTCGCTGGACGAGAGATCGGTCATGTTACGAGCGGGACGTACTCGCCATCCCTGGGCCAAAACATCGGACTCGCGCTGATCGGTCGGGAATACGCTGGCATCGACCAGCCATTACAGATTATGGTGCGAGACAAGGCCGTGAATGCGGTACAGGTCAAAACCCCGTTCTACAAGCGTGACGACAAGCGGAAAGATTGACGGCACCCGCATCCGTCCCACGGACGATCGAGCAGGCAATCGACTACTGGCACCGACGATCAATGAGGAGCATCCCCGTGAGCGCACCAGCCAATCTGAAATACACCAAAACGCATGAGTGGGTTCTCGTTGAGGGCGATGTCGGGACAGTGGGCATCACCGACCATGCGCAACAGGAACTTGGGGACGTTACCTATCTCGAGCTTCCGGACACCGGCGAGAGCGTCTCGGCCGGGGAACCGTTCGGGGTGGTCGAATCGGTCAAGGCGGCGACCGACATCTATGCACCGCTGGACGGCGAAGTTGTCGAGCGAAACGACGGCGTTATCGACGCGCCAGAGGTAGTGAACTCGTCACCCTACGAGGGAGCCTGGCTGATCAAGGTGAGGATCTCCGATCCCGCCCAGCTCGATTCGCTCATGGATCCTGCCGAATACTCCACCTATGCGGAAAGCGCCAGTCACTGACGAACCGCCGGAGTGCCGCCTCTCTCCGCGATTGCAACCGTTCAACTGAAGGGTATCACCAAGCATGACGTTCAACCCTCATACCCATGAAGACCGCGAGGAGATGCTGGCGGCAATCGGTATCGACACGGTGGACCGGCTCTTCGATCCCGTGCCATCGCAGTACCGGTTTCCGCGACTGGAGCTGCCGCGAGCGCTGACCGAAATGGAAGCCGCTCACCGGATGAGCCAGCTTGCGGAACGGAACGTCACCCCGCCCGCCGAGGACATCTATCTGGGCGCGGGTTCCTATCAGCACTACGTGCCCTCGACCGTTGGACACATCCTCTCTCGCGGCGAGCTGTACACGGCGTACACCCCATATCAGCCGGAGGTTGCGCAGGGCACCCTTCAGATCATCTACGAGTTTCAGTCAATGGTGGCGGAGTTGCTCGGGACGGAAGTGGCCAACGCGTCCATGTACGACGGTGCGACCGCGCTCGCAGAGGGCGCCCTGATCGCGATCTCGTCGTCCCGGAAGAAGAACCGGATCGTCGTCGCCGACACGGTGCATCCCGCTTACCGGCGGGTAATTAGAACGTACGTCGAAGGGGCCGGTGTCGAAGTCGTCGAGGCGAAAAGCTCGACCGATTCGTTTGCCATGACGACAGACGATATCGCTCCTTTGATCAGCGACGATCTGGCGTGCGTTGTGATCCAGTATCCCAACTTCTATGGGGCAATCGAGGATGTCGAGGCTCTTGCCCGACAGGTGCAGGCAGCCGGCGGGCTGCTTGTCGTGAGCACCTCGCCCGTTCCCCTCGGATTGCTCAAATCGCCAGGAGAACTCGGCGCCGATGTCGTGACGGCCGAAGGGCAGTCGCTTGGCGTGGCGCAGAGCTATGGTGGCCCCTACGTTGGCCTCCTCGGCACGCGCCAAAAGTACATCCGCCAGATGCCTGGCCGGATCGCTGGCGTGACCACCGATTCGGAGGGCAAGCGAGGGTTCGTGCTCACGTTGCAGACGCGGGAACAACATATCCGGCGCGAGAAGGCGACCAGCAACATCTGCACCAATCAGGGCCTGATGGCCACCGCCGCGACGGTTTACATGAGCACGCTCGGACCGGAAGGGTTTCGGGAGGTAGCCACCGCCGCGTACCAGAACGCGCACTACCTTGCGGATCGACTCGTCGGCACCGGGCGCTTCGAACTCGCTTTCGACGCTGAGTTCTTCAACGAATTTGTCGTCCGTTGCTCCGGCCCGGCGTCGGCAATCAATGACGCCCTGCTGGGTGAAGGTATCATCGGCGGGTACGACCTTGGCGAGGTGTCACCGAATCTCAGTGACTGTCTCCTGCTCGCCGCCACCGAGTTGAACACGAGGGCAGGGATCGACCGGATGGTCAATCTCGCATCCGCATAATCCTGAACAAGCCAAGGAAACGCGAGCACGCCGGGACACGTCGCCCGGCGTGCTCGCGTGCGGTTCGCCCGGTGACCGGCCACCACGGCGAACGCTGTTGCTATACTGTGCCCGACACACACGTCCATCTCTCCGGTGATGACCTCGTTCACGATCGCCACACGTCCTTATTCCGGTTTTGCGTACCAGTGTCAATGGAGCATTTGTGGTCAAGCCTATCGTCGCCATCGTCGGTCGCCCCAACGTTGGGAAATCCACTTTATTCAATCGACTGATCGGCGAGCGCCGGGCGATCGTCCAGAATGAGCCGGGTACCACCCGGGACCGCGTGTACGGCACCGCGGAGTGGATCGGAGCCGAGTTCACCGTGATCGACACCGGTGGTCTGCAGGACGACCACGAGATTTCGATGGACGGGGAGGATGCGGCATCCCACATTGCCCAGGAAACCCGCAACCAGGCCAACAGTGCAATCGCCGAAGCCGATGTGATCGTGTTCATGGTCGACGTCATGGCGGGACCGACGGCTGGGGATCTCGAGATCGCCTCAATCCTCAGGCGGGCTGACAAACCGACGATATTGGCGGTGAACAAGGCTGACAGCGTCGCGCGCCGGGAGATGCTGTTCGAGTTCTTCGAGCTGGGGCTGGGCGACCCAATCGGCGTTTCCGCATACCACGGCAATGGTACCGGCGACCTGCTGGACCGCGTCGTCGAAAGCCTTCCCGAAGCCGAAGAAGAGGCCGAAACAGAGGGACCCCGGATCGCGATCGTGGGCCGTCCGAACGTCGGCAAGAGCCGGTTGCTGAACGCCTTGATCGGTCAGGAACGGGCGATCGTCAGCGATCTTCCGGGGACCACGCGCGACAGTCTCGACATGGAACTGCTCTGGGAGGGCAAACCGATCACGCTGATCGACACCGCGGGCATCCGCCGCCGGGGCCGGGTGGAACAGGGCATCGAGCGGATCAGCGTGATGCGCTCGATGCGGGCGATCGATCGCGCGGACATCGTGGTGCTGGTGATCGACGCGATGGAGGATTTCACTGCCCAGGATCTCCATATCGCGGGCTACGTCGAAGAGCAAAAGAAGGGCCTGGTCGTCGCTGTCAACAAGTGGGATCTGGTCGAGAAGGACTCCTTCACCATGGACGCGTATCGCAAGCGCGCCGCCGTCCAGCTCGATTTCATGCCGTACGCACCGCTGGTGTTCATTTCGGCGAAACAGGGCTTGCGGGTCGGGCAGGTGATCGAGACGGCGCTGGCGGTCCTCAAGGAGCGCGAGAAGCGGGTCAGCACGGCCGCGCTGAACAAGGTGCTGAAAGACGCCGTCGCCAAGCATCAGCCGCCATCCAGACCGGGCAAATGGCTCAAGTTCTTCTACGCGACCCAGGCCGACGTGTCGCCGCCGACGTTCATCTTCTTCTGCAACGACCCCAAGCAGATCCACTTTTCCTATCGCCGGTACATCGAAAACGAACTGCGTGACGCCTTCGGGTTCAACGGAACACCCCTCCGCATATCGTTCCGAAGCCGCAGGGAATCCGTGTAGTGGTCGCGATGGACGGCCCACTGTCCGCTCCCCTGATCGTGGCCGCGTACCTTCTGGGTGCCGTGCCGTGGGGAGTTGTACTGGGCCGGCTCTTCAAGGGAATCGATGTCCGGAGCTATGGAAGCGGCGCGATCGGCGCAACGAACACGCATCGCGTGCTTGGCTGGAAATTCTCGGTCGCTGTGTTCGTGCTCGATTTCCTCAAGGGATTCCTTCCCGTGGTCCTGGCGCGATGGCTTGATGCTCCTGGCTGGATCATCGGCGGCGTCGCCGTAGCATCAGTGGTGGGCCACTGCTGGTCGCCGTTCATCGGGTTCACGGGCGGCAAGGGAATGGCCACGGGAGGTGGAGCGGCGGTGGGGCTGCTCCCATGGCTCTTCTTTATGCTCTTTCCGATGATCGCGATCGTTGCCCTGACGCGCTACGTATCGCTGGCGTCGATCGCAGCGGCGATCCTGGGCACCACTCTGGTCGCCGCCTATGCGATCTGGGGGTCGTTTCCGGAATGGTGGGCCGCTGGTGTGGCGGTCGTGTCCGCAATCATCGTCCTCCAGCATCGAGGCAATATCCGGCGCCTGCTGACGGGCACCGAGCGGAAATTCACGATCCAGAACCGACGGAACGCCACCTCAGGCTGACGCCGAACCAGGCAGCCCGGCCGCATTCACTCCGCGTAGCCATTGGGATGGGCCCGCACCCAGTCCCAGTGCGATCCGATCATCTGATCGAGGGATGAATGCACGGGAGACCAGCCGAGCAATTCGCGGGCCTTGCTGGAGTCCGCAATGAGCGCTGGTGGATCTCCCGCTCGCCGGGGTCCGTACTCGGTCGGCAGCTTCTTGCTGGTCGCCAACTCCACCGCTTGCACCATCTCGCGTACCGAGAACCCGTTCCGCGTGCCGAGGTTCAGTGTCCCCAGCGATGTATCCAGCATCTCCAGGGCAAGGAGGTGCGCTTCGACGAGATCGACCACGTGAACATAATCGCGCACCGCCGTGCCATCCGCGGTTTCATAGTCCGTCCCAAATACCGTGAACGCCGATCGCTTTCCTGTCACGGCCTCAATCGCCAGTGGAATGATGTGGGTCTCCGGTCGATGATCCTCGCCGAGGCGACCCTTCGCTCCCGCGACATTGAAGTAGCGGAAGATGGCGTGGTTTATCCCGTAACGCTCGCTGTAATCACGGACGATCTGCTCGACCATCAGCTTGGAATGACCGTACGGGGTGATCGGCCGGGTCACGGAATCTTCCCTGATCGGAAGCGATTCCGGTGCTCCGTAGACGGCCGCCGTGGACGAGAAGACGAATCGGGAGATGCCCGCCTCCTTGACCGCATCCAGGACGTTGATGCCGCCAACGACGTTGGTTCGATAGTAGGCATCCGGTCTCTTGACGCTTTCGGGCACCAGGTGCAATGCAGCAAAGTGAAGCGTCGCGTCAGCGTTGGCGTCCCGGACCGCCGACCGCATCGCCTCGGGGTCCCTCAAATCGCACTGCACGAACTTGGCGTCCGGCGCCACCGCGCTCCGGTGTCCGCGCTCGACGCTATCCAGAACTACCACATCGTGGCCGCGTTCGAGCAGCATGGCGACGGCGACGCTTCCGATATACCCGGCGCCACCGGTGACGAGCGTCCGCATATTTCCTCCGATATCCTGACGGTGACGCCTGTGCGGCCACCCGAAAGGGGGCCGAAGACCATCATGGTACACTTTGGGCCTGTAAATCGGCCCGCTTGTCCGATACCGGTATCCCGCTCATGCCTCCCGGCTTCCCCGAATAATCGAGCGCATCGCTACGAGGAGCACCATGGTCACGATGACTGGAAGTCTGCTGTCCCAGGCTGACCCGGAGGTTGCGGCGTCCATCGGTCGCGAGCGTCGCCGGCAAATCGAAGGCATCGAGCTGATTGCCTCCGAGAACTACGCCAGCGCGGCGGTGCTCGAAGCGGTAGGCACCGTGCTCACGAACAAGTATGCGGAGGGGCTGCCGGGGAAGCGCTACTACGGCGGTTGCGAATTTGTGGATGAGATCGAAGTTCTCGCGATCGAGCGAGCGAAGCAGCTATTCGGCGCCGAACATGCCAACGTGCAGCCGCATTCGGGCGCGAGCGCAAACCTCGCCGCGTATTTCTCGCTGCTTAATCCGGGCGACAAGATTCTCGGACTCAACCTATCCGAGGGTGGGCACCTGACCCACGGCAAGGACGTGAACTTCTCGGGTCGCTTTTTCGATGCCCATTTCTACGGTGTGGATCCTGTCACCGGCCTAATTGATTACGACCAGGTGTTGGCCAAGGCAAGGGAAGTTCGCCCGCAGGCAATCATCTGCGGCGCAAGTGCCTACAGCCGGATCATCGACTTCAAGCGCTTTCGGGAGATTGCCGATGACGTAGGGGCGTTCCTGTTCGCGGACATCGCCCATATCGCGGGTCTGGTCGCCGGTGGGGAGCACCCTTCGCCGGTGGGATACGCTCACATCACTACCTCGACCACCCACAAGACGCTTCGTGGGCCACGCTCCGGCTTCATCATGACGAGCGAAGAGTTCGGTGCGGGTATCGACAAAACGGTGTTCCCCGGCATGCATGGTGGTCCGCTCATGCACGTGATCGCGGGTAAGGCCGTGGCGTTCAGGGAGGCGCTGCAGCCATCCTTCAAGGACTATGCCCGCCAGATCGTTCTCAACGCCAAGGCGATGGCATCGGCGTTTATGGAGCGCGGGTTCCCCATCATTTCCGGGGGTACCGACAATCATCTCCTTCTGGTCGATGTCGGGTCGATTGGAATAAGCGGACGCAAGGCAGAGCGCCTGCTGGATTCCGTCGGTATCTCCACGAACCGGAACACGATCCCCGGAGATACCCGTTCGGCGTTGCTGGGCAGCGGTGTCCGGATTGGGACACCTGCGGTCACGACGCGCGGGTTCGACGAGGCGGACTGCGTGCAGGTCGTGGACTTCATCACCCGCGCCCTTCGCGCGCCAGACGACGATGTCGCTCTCGCTCGGATCGGGGCCGAGGTCAAGGAGCTGACATCGAGGTTCCCGGTGCCGGGAATCGACCGCGACGCGCTGGATTAGCGGTTGACGGCCGGAAGACCGTTCCGCGAGGGGCGGTGAGTAGCCTGGTTCCGATTGCCGAGTTCCGTCGCGCCCAGGGTTGCTGGCCGCCGATGTGTCGGGTATCAGCCGAGACGGAGAACGATGAGCAATCTTGAGATCGCCATCGTCGTCTTCCTGCTAACGACCGTCACATCGGTGGCCTTCATCATCAAGACGACCGATCTCTTCCGGAAGCTTGGGCTGCTCGATCAACCCGGTCCCCGGCGCGTCCACACCTTGCCAGTGCCTCGGGGGCTCGGGGTGGCTATTTTTCTGGCCTTCCTGGTTGGCATCGGCGCCAGCTATTTCCTGCCGGTCGAGCGGCAAGCCGAAGAAACCGAGCGAATCCTGCTGACGGTGATCGGCAGCGCGATCATCGTGGGCGTCATGCTCGTCGACGACGCGATCAGCCTCGGTCCCCGCACCAAGCTGCTCTGGCAGGTCACGGCGGCGGCGATCGTGATTCTGCCCCGCCTGCGAGGCGAAGGTCACGGGATCGTCATGCAGCAGGTCAATTCGCCATTCGGCGGCACGATCGTGCTGCCGCTGGCGATCGCGGTTGTGATCACGTTCGTCTGGATCGTGGGCCTGATGAACGTCATGAACTGGGTGGACGGGCTGGACGGCCTGGCGGGCTCGGTCACGCTCGTCTCCTGCGCCGTTCTCTTCATCCACACCTATTTTGGTCCAGACAACGTTCCGCAGTTCACCATCTCGCTGTTGCCGCTTGCGCTTGGCGCGGCCATCATCGGGTTTCTGCCGTTCAACTGGCACCCGGCGAAGCTGATCATGGGGGACGCGGGCGCGATGTTCCTCGGGTTCGCGCTGGCGGTCATATCGATCATCGGAGGCGCGAAGATCGCGACGGCCCTGCTCGTGCTGGGATTGCCGATCCTCGACGGGCTCTGGGTCGTTGCCTACCGCTTCGTCCATGGACGATCGCCGCTCTATGCCGACAAGGGTCACCTGCATCACCGGTTGCTCGCCGGAGGATGGGGTCAGCGCCAGATCGTTCTGTTCGTCGCCGGGATCTCGGCCGTGTTCGGCTCCGCGGCGCTCCTGCTGCCCACCCGCGAGCTCAAGCTCATGACGTTCCTGCTGATTGGGGCGGTCCTGTTCCTGATCATCGGCTCACTTGCCCTGCGCAGCCGTTCCGTGACCCACAACAGCGAACAGCGAGTCGACTGACTCGCTGTTCGTGAAGGCTTCGAGCCGGTACATGATGCGTCGATTACTGGAGCAGCAGCTCGAACTTCAGTCGATCCTCGTCTGAGCCACCTCGACGATCCACGACCCCGATCAGGAATGAAACAAGGTGAAGCAGATACTTGCCGAAGAATGCTCCGAGGACGAACCCGCCGAATCCGCCGACAGAAGCGCCGACCGCGAATGCAATTGGACCACCGTGCTTGAACACGCGTTACCCCCTTTGGCCAGGTCGCTGCGTCATGCGGGGAGTCGCTCGACGTGAAGGATCAGGAACGATGATGCGGGAGTCGATGGCGCGGGAGCTATTGGATCGAGACCACCACTGGTGCTTCGGCCCAACGGTCCTCGAGCCTGTAAAACGAACGGAGTTCCTCATCGAAGACATGAACCATCACATCGTTGAAGTCCAGCAGAATCCAGCCGGATATTGGTTCCCCCTCGATGTGGAGCGGGTGGATGTCGCGCTCCCCCAACTCATCGGTGAGCGTGCGGCTGATCGCCCGGAGCTGTCGTTCGTTCTCTCCTGAGCATATAACAAAGAAATCCGCAATTGTCGAAAGTTCGTGAATATCGATCACTCGTGTATCCGTCGCCGGCGTGTCGGCGATCAGATCCGCCATCAACAGGGCGAGCTCACGACTTTGAAAGATCTCGGAATCGAGCGTTGCGCCCTTGACTGCATCGGCCATTTACACCTCTTCATGTTCCCGGAACAAAAAGCGATCGTCGTCGACAGTAGGTGATCGATCCGACGCTTCCGGATGGGACATCCGCGCATTGGCAAGACACAGGACGTTCCCGCTCGGGAGCGGCCACGGTGGACCGATCCGGTGGGCCCGGCAGGGATCGAACCCGCGACCAAGGGGTTATGAGCCCCGTGCTCTACCGCTGAGCTACAGGCCCTCTTTCGACTCATTGTAGAATGCCGACTGGTGAGGCACAACGTCGCTCCTGACACCATACGGCGGCGGATGAGCGCGCCCCGGCATCGTCGTCTCGCGTCTGGAGCCCGGCCAGAACGACCTGCGGTCGACGCGACATCCGGCGTTCCGCTCGTGTCGACGCATCCCTCCAGACCCGGACTGCCATCACACACTATCGACGCGGATGACGCTGAACGATCCAACAGAGCCGCGGAGGCTTCATGACGCAGGATGCGCCAACCAAACGTCTTCCCACCGCCCGCAACTACCCGCCGCATCCACGCAATGATCGCCAGGCGGCCATCATCCAACTCGCCGACGACCTTGCCGAGGTCGCGGCAGAGTGGGCCGATGTCCATGATCGCGCCGGATCGTTCTCTCACGAGACGTTCGCCGAGCTCCACCAGCGAGGCTATCTGGCCCTCACCGTGCCGCAGGAATATGGCGGCGGAGGCGCATCGGCGCTGGAGGTGATGCTCGGCCAGGAGCATCTCGCTCGCGGCAGCGGTTCGGTGGCGTTGGGAGCAACGATGCACCTCGGGATCGTCGGTGGACTGGCGGCGGCCCGACACTGGCCGCTTGAACTTCTGGACCGCGTCTTCAGCGATGTCGTCGAGCGGGGAGCGCTCATCAACAGCGCCGCCAGCGAGCCGGATCTGGGCAGCCCCAGCCGGGGAGGGATGTTCCAGACAACAGCGACCCGGGACGGGCAAGGCTGGCGGATCAACGGACGCAAGACCTGGACGACGATGAGCCCGGGGTTGACGTACGCAATCGTGCTGCTGACGATCGAAGAGAACGGGGATACTTCCCGGGGTCAGTTCCTGGTGCCGATGGACTCCGAAGGGGTCATCCGGGAGGAGAACTGGGACAACCTCAGCATGCGCTCGTCTGGCAGCAACGATGTGGTGTTCGCCAACGTGTTCGTCCCGGACGAATATCACCTTCCCCAGCAGCGCGCGCTCCCCGGAGCGCAGGGAAGCGACTGGAGCCTGCTGGGCAGCGCGGTGTACCTGGGGATCGCCCAGGCCGCTCGGGATTTCGCAGTCGAGTTCGCCAAGACCCGTGTCCCGTCCGGCCTGGGTACGCCGATCGCGGACCTCCAAACGGTTCAACATCGGATCGCTCAAATCGAGATCCTGCTCGCTCAGGCGCGGTCTCTCCTGTACATGACCGCGGAAACCTGGGCGGGCCAGCCTGACCAGCGTGACTCGATGGGTTGGCAGATGGCGGCGGCGAAATACACGGTCACCAATAACGCGATCGCGGTAACGGATCAGGCGCTGCGTGTGGTGGGATCGGTCGGCCTGCAGCGGAGCCTGCCGCTCGAACGCTATTTCCGGGATGTTCGCGCGGGGCTCGGGAATCCGCCCATGGACGATGTTGCCCTGACACTTATCGGCAAGTCCGCACTTGGTCTGGAGTAAGGTCGATTCACCGAGGGCCGGGGCGTCGCCATCCGCGAAACGTGCGACATCATCGACCCACACCCGAGATATCGTCATAATCGACGGTAATGGTATGATCGTTGAATCGACATGTGCCGCTGAACAAGGGAGGTTGAACGTGGAACGAGTTACCGCACTGCTCAAGGGTGTCATGGCGTCGGTTCAAAAGGTGCTCGGCGGCAGGGGCCAGAGCCAGAACCAGGGTCAGAAGAAGAAGTAACGTTCCTCTCGCTCTCCGACAGGCGCGAGGAAATCGTGAACCGAGTGTCACACAACAGGATTGAGCCGCCCCGATCTAGGGGCGGCTCAATCCTGTTGTGGAGCGCACGGAATGGACAAAGCGAAAGACCATTTCGCCTTGGTGACCTGGCACTCGAGCTTAACGCAACTGCCAGGATCCTGAGCGCCCGTCGAAGCGGACATTGGCCACCACCAGATCGCGGCCCGCGCCGATCATCTTCGCTGCGCCCGACCGCTTTCCTGCTCGTTTTCGAGGGCGACCTCAGCTGACATCCCGACATTGTCTTCCCGCGAACCCGTACGGCCCGCTGAGGTTATGTGATCACCGCAAGCCTGGCCGTCGATTCGATTCGAGCAACCGAGCGGCCGACCATGATCTCGATGGTGTCGCGCTCGATCACCCAGCGATGCGCATCGGCGTCCCAGTACTCCAGGTCCGCGCCGGACAGCGGCATCGTCACCGTACGCGTTTCCCCTGGCCGCAGGTGGATCCTGCTAAAGCCCTTGAGTTCTCGATTGGGCCGCGCTATCCGTGAGTCGAGGTGGCTGACGTACATCTGGACCACCTCGTCGCCCGCGCGATCACCCGTATTCGTGATATCGACGCTGACGTGGACGGACCCGTCCTCCCGGAGAGCACCGTCGTCGACCCGGAGGTCTCCGTAGTCGAACGTCGTGTAGCTGAGCCCGTGTCCAAAGGGATAGAGCGGCTCGCTCGCGAAGTACATGTAGGTGCGCCCGTGCCGGATGTCGTAGTCGAGCATCGGTGGCAACTTGTCGAGGGTCCTGGGCCAGGTCATGGAAAGTCGCCCGGCGGGGTTGTGATCACCGAACAGCACATCGGCCACGGCGTTGCCAAGCTCCTGTCCCCCGTGGGCGACGTGGAGAATGGCCGGAACGTGCTCCTGCGTCCAGTTGATGGCGTAGGGAAAACTGGAGACCAACACGACCACGGTGTTGGGATTGGCCGCAAAGACCTCCCTGATCACGTCTTCCTGCTCCAGCTCGATCGATCGGCGGTCGAGCGCTTCCATGCCTTCGCCGGGAATGGACGGCGTGGCCACACCCATGGACCAGCCGCCACACCAGGGGTGGTTACCGACGCACACGATCGCGAGATCGGCGGCACGGGCCAGCTCCGCCGCCCGTGCCGGATCGTATGCCAGCCGGGGAACGGCATCGCCCATCCGGATCGCAGGGCTTGCCTCGGTGTTCGTCGTCTCTTTGCCGGGTTCGGCGGAATGCGCCTCGCTGTCGGAAAGGACACGAACCCCTGGCTCGAGCCTGTCCCGGATGGCTTGGAGCGGACTGACGGTGTATGGCTGACGTCCGGTGTACAGGCCGCCAAGAACCTTGTCCGCGAGCAGTCCGACGACGGCGATCGACTTCACGGCGCCCGGGTCGATGGGCAGTATGGGCGCACCGGAGCCCGTGCCCGGTTCGTTCTTGAGCAGGACGATCGACTGCTGGGCGATCAGCCGCGCGAGCGAGCGGTGCTCGTCCGACATCCAGGGTTCCAGCGTTCCGACGCTCGTGTAGGGCACCTGATCCGGGGGATCGAGCAGGCCCAGGCGAATCATGACTCGCACATTGCGGGCGATCGCGGAGTCGAGCTCGGCCTCAGCGAGCAGCCCCTGAGCGAGCGCGTCGCGAACGCCGTCCTTATGCGAGCCCAGACTCAGGAACTGGCTGATGCCCGCCTTGATGCTCGCGGCGGTGGCCTCCGCCACGTCCGCCGAGACGTGGTGGGTCCGGACCAGATTGGGCATGCCCTCGAAGTCGGTGCAGATGATGCCATCGACGCCCCACTGGTCCATGGTGAGCTCTCGCAGGATCGGATGGATCGTGCAGGGGATGCCGTTGACGGCGTTGTAAGCGGCCATGTACGAACGCGCGCCACCGTCCACGACGGCGGCCCGGAACGGCGCCGCGTAGTACTCGTGCAGCAACCGCTCGTCGAAGTCGGACGACGAACTGAAGCGTTCATCTTCGTTGCTGTTGGCCAGGAAATGCTTCAGCAGGGCAGCGACCTGCCAGTACGTCGGATCGTCACCCTGGAGACCGCGCACCTTGGCCGCGGCCATGACTCCGGTGAGATAGGGATCCTCGCCGTAGCATTCATCCGTGCGGCCCCATCTTGGGTCCCGGGCCAGATCGGCGTTGGGGGCCATCACGATCAACTTG
>CADCWJ010000830.1 GCA_902806365.1 uncultured Thermomicrobiales bacterium | reverse complement strand
GTAGAGGCGATTCGCTTGCTGCTTTCTACCCTTCGAGGATGAGTAAAATGGAAGCGGTAGGCGTGTCGCCTTTACGGCTCCCCAGGTTTCACATTCCCCGAAAATCAGTCGACACCCACGGCTCCGATCACGCTGCCGTAGCGCTCGCTGGAACGACTGCCTCATTCGATGGAAGGACAACGTCGGCGGAGGGCGCATAGTCGCTGGTCCGCCTGCCTTGGGGCGGTTTCCAATGGCGGCTGCTCCCATGCCCGTCAAAGCCGCAAGGCATGGTGGAGATCCCTCTCCACTCCAGCCCCACGAGACCTCCATTCTCACCGGTTGGGGTCTCGTGCTGTGTGGAATCTACGAAAATCCGCCCTTGACCACAACAGCGATCGCGCAATAACGGAACACCGGGATACCGGACAAGCAAATCATCTGAAATGGATCGTTGAAAATCTCTTCCTGCGAGAATTCTGCACGTCCGCAGGCGTCCGCCTGTGACTGGATTGTGCCTCCATGCCGGCTGAAATGGGCATTAAGCTGATTTCGACTACTGGAACATCGCGAACTGGAACCGCGTCACCGGCTAACCGCCGGCGCGATGGCGAGGGGCGTGGAATGATCCTCCCCATGTCTCTCGCCATCAGCCACCCCTAAAGCGCTCCTGATTCGTCCGCCTCGGCTACGACGCGGCTCAACCAAGGTGCTGGATGATCTCTGAAACTGACAAGCCGGGCCTGCCGAGCGTGCTCCGTCGATCCATGCTTGGGCTGCCTTGCGTCCTGCTCGTCGCGCTGGCCGTCATGAGCTTCCTGGCTTCACCAGGAGCAACCGGTCAGGCAGGCACACCCGCCGCGACACCCTGCGCCGCCGTCTCTCCCCAGGCCGTCGCTGGCACACCCGCCCGTGTGGCGACGCCCGCATCGGGAGATGCCGAGAGGATCGCACTGGCGACGTTCGGGACCCCGGTCACGGCCTCCTGCCTCACCGTGACCTTGACCGCGGAGAGCTCCCGTGCCGGACCCGGCACGCTGACGGTTGAGGTGCTCGACGCCGACGGAACTCCGGTCGAGGATGCCGAAGTGGTGATCCTCACCCGCCACATCGAGATGGATCACGGGATATCCACCACGGATGCCGTCCCGTCCGGGCCAGGAACCTGGCTGGCGGAAAATGTGCCACTCGGGATGGGCGGGAAGTGGGAGGCTCAGGTCGTGATCACCCGGCCCGGCACCGAGCCTGTCGCCGTGACGTTCGCCATCGATCTGGTGGAGCGGGAGTAACCGCGCGACCGGGCTACTTGAAGAGAAACAACCGTCCACTGCTGGCGGGTCATCCGCCTACGGGTGGGGTGACGCTTACGGTTCTGGAATCACCTTGTAATTGGTCAGCATGTAATTGGTCACCAGAGCGGCAAAGAGGACGGTAAAGAAGCGCCGGGCTCGGGGTTGTTTCAGCGCGCCGGAGGCAACCTTTGTCACCGCCAACGTGGAAGCCCGGCCGATTCGAGCGGGCCGGGCATCGCGAAGGGAACGACCCGGCGCACGGCCTACCGCTGGGCGGTCAAGGCGTTGAGCGTGCCCTTAGTCACGGCCCAGGCAGCCGGAACGACACGGGCTGAACCGGTCAGCCCCAGCAATGCGGGCACGGCGAGATTCACGATCCCGAAGCCGTAATCGACAAGGCCATGAAGCGCCGGGGTGACCGGTTTGCGAGCCATTCGCCGTCTCCTGGCAAGTGCGTTCAGCGATCCCGTGAACGTATCACCGATTCCGACCGTCATTATCCATCAGGTCAGTGAGAACGCTTTCCTGCAGATGCCGCTTGTGGCCGCTCACGGAAGCCGGGTGCGTCATGGGACACATGTCCCGCGGGAGACAGAATAGCCCGTGCCCCCTGGCGGAGGACGGCGCGACCGACCACCGGCCCAGCGATCGGGGCCGGGCCGATGGTCGGTGGATGGGCGATCCTGCTCCGGGACCTGCGTGAGCCTCGCCGGCGCTAGTCCCGCGGCCGCTGGATGCAGCACAGGAGCAGGAGGGTACTCACGGTCAGCACTAGCGGCACCGCCATCATTGGCACCCACAGGGCCTGCTCCACGGACGTGCCAGCACCGGTCGTGGGCAGCGCCGTCACCTTGTCCGGGTCTCCTTCACCACCCGGCGACACCGGAGTCGCGAATGGCGTAACGGGAGGTGACGCCGCACATTCGCCGGCCGCAATCTCGGCATTCGTCGCGCGGCGGCTGGGGAAATCCAGACCGCCCAGCACACTTTCGGTGTCCGACACTTCGATCAGTCTCCCGTTGGCCGTGTTACAGACGATGACCGTGGCACATTCGCCGGCCGCGATCTCGGCTTGCGTTGCGCGGTGGAACGGGAAATCGAGGGAGTCCTGGTCCAGCGCCTCTTCCGAAACGTCAACCAGGGTTCCAAGAGCCTCGTTGCAGACCACGATGGTCTGGTCACTCGACGGGAGGTCCTCGCAGGCGATCCCGTTGCCGTCGCTGTCGAGGGTGACCGCAAGCTCCGGCCGTGCGTCCAGCGCCGCCTGGGCGTCCTCCTGCGTCTCGAAAAAGCCGCAACTGACCGGGTCGACAACCACCGGACCACCTGTCAGAAGTTCCTCGCAGGCGATCCCGTTGCCGTCGCTGTCGAGGGTGAGCGCGAGTTCCGGCCGTGCGTCCAGCGCGGCCTGGGCATCCTCCTGCGTGTCGAAAAAGCCACAACTGACACGGTCCACCTGGGCCCCCGCCGGATGAATGAGCCCCACCATGAGCATGGCAAGGATTGCCACGGCGATCGCGAACACGTATCGACTGCTACCGTCCGCCTGTGCTCGAGCGTTCATGATTCCTGATCCTTCCATCGTCCCACCCCTGGGCTCTGGCAGTTCTCCAAAGGACACGGCAACGCATGCCTCACACGCCTGGCGTGCGCCGGTTTCACCACCTCCTGTTCGGTTGTGTCCTACCCAATCATTGAGACGTTCGAGGCGTCCTGGCCGTTTCGCCTTGGGCGAAATCCTGATCTGACCACGTCGCCGTCCGACGAACCGAATCGGTGGACCAACGCCACGCTCGAGCCCCACAGGACCACGCCCGTTCCCGCCCCGCGGGCCTGTGAGGGGTCAATCGCGGCTTCGGGACGCGACGGCGTCGAACTCGTCACCTTCGTGGCTACGATGAGCGCCACAGATCTTGCCCGGAACGAGAACTGGTACTTTCGGGGTACAATTGTCCGAATCGCCACGCGCCGTTGGTACGGCATCAATGACCTCTACGCAAACGAGGCCCATGACAGGGCAGGGTCACCATCTTCATGGCACACCAACCGCCAGGAGCGGGCCCATGCCGAACATGCCGCTTTCCCCATCACGACGGGGCCAGGTATCGGATCGATCGATTGAACCGGTCGGGCTGCTGATCAGCGTGCCCCCGCCCCGGACCACGCTGATCGGCCGGACGCAGGATGCCGCCGCGGTGCGGGCGCTGCTGTGCCGCCCCGATGTGCGCCTGCTGACGCTGACCGGTCCGGGCGGCGTCGGCAAAACGCGGCTGGCGCTGCAGGTGGCCGACTCCAGTCACGAGCAGTTCGCCGACGGCGTTGCCGTCGTCTCTCTCGCCCCGATCCGCGATCCCGAGCAGGTGCTGCCCGGTGTGGCCCAGACGTTGGGTATTCCCGACGCGGCCGGACAGCCCCTGCTCGCCCGGCTGCGGGCCTTCCTGGCCCATCGCCACCTGCTGCTGGTGCTCGACAACGTCGAGCATCTGCTGGACGCCGCTCCGCTGGTGGCCGATCTGCTGACCGTCGCCCCCGGGCTGACGATTCTGTGCACCAGCCGGATCCGGCTGCACGTGTCCGGTGAGCAGGTCGTGCCCCTCGCGCCGCTCACGATCGAGGCGGCACGCCACCTCTACGCCGATCGGGCCCAGGCACTGCTCCCCACGTT
This sequence comes from uncultured Thermomicrobiales bacterium, assembly GCA_902806365.1. GTDB lineage: Bacteria > Chloroflexota > Chloroflexia > Thermomicrobiales > UBA6265 > CADCWJ01. Next base: position 2,620 of record CADCWJ010000830.1, on the reverse strand, counting down.
TGCGCTGACCCCTGAGCTGATCCCCACCGTTGATGCGATTTGCCGCCAGGTCGACCAACTGCCGCTGGCGATTGAACTGGCGGCGGCCCGGATCACCGTCCTGTCCCCACAAGCCGTGCTGGCTCGGCTCGAACACCGCCTCGATCTGCTGACCGGCGGTCCGCGCGATGCCCCGGTGCGGCTGCGGGACATGCGCGACACCATCGCCTGGAGCCATGACCTGCTCTCCGCCCAGCACCAGACCCTCTTTCGCAGACTCGGCGTCTTCGGCGGCAGCTTTACGCTGGCGGCGGTCCAGGCGGTTGCCGGTGAGGGTCAGGATGTGCTGGCGGGTGTCAGCGCGCTGATCGAGGCCAGCCTGGTCAATACGATGGATGGGATCGGTGACGAGCCCCGCTTCACGATGCTGGAGACCATCCGCGAGTACGCACTGGAGCAGCTTGCCGCAAGTGGTGAGGAACCGGAGAGCCGCCGTGCCCACGCTTATTACTGCGTAAGGCTCGCCGAGAAGCTTTGGGATGTTGCGGAGTGGCCCCGAATCGAGATCTGGATGCGGCGACTGCGCCCGGAAATAGACAACTTCCGGCAGGCACTCGGCTGGACGGTTGTTCACGAACCCGTCGAAGCGGTGCGGCTGGCTGGCGCGCTTATGGAGTACTGGATTCTCTATGGGTACTTCACCGAAGGCCGGGGGTGGATTGCCCGTGCTCTCGCGGTCGGTGCCTCACCACCGGCCCACTATCATGCGCGGGCCCGGCTGGGAGCCGGATGGTTGGCAATGGATCAGGACGATCTGTCGAAGGCCGAGGCCGATTTGACGGAAGCTGTGGCGCGCTTCCGAAACCTGGCCGATGAGCGGATGTTGGCGTCAAGCCTGGGAATTCTCGGCAATGTCGCGTTGCTGCGCGGCGATTGTGAGCGTGCACGACAGCTTCATGCTGAGGGGCGCACGCATGCGGAACTGACCGGCAGGCCGACGCTCGTTGCCATCGCGACGATGAATCTGGGACAGGTCGCCATGGTAGCGGGGGATCTGCCGAGGGCACGGAAACTCCTCACGGAGGCGCTCGCCATCCATCAGTCGTCATCCGGACCAATTGGCGTGGCCTTTGGTCAGCTGTACCTCGGTCAAGCACTACTGGCACAAGGGGAGCCCGCTCCCGCCGCCGCATCCTTTCGGGCATCGCTCGCGGTCTTTGCGGAAGCCGGAAATCCCGCTAACGCGGCACGTGCCATCGAAGGGCTGGCTGGTGCGCTGGTGACCAGCCAGCCAGTTCATGCAACCCGCCTGCTTGGGGCAGCCGAGGCGATCCGTGAGCACGTCGGTCGTCCCCGTGAACGGACAGATGCTTCCGCCTACGAGCGAACGTTGGCATCGGCCCAAAGAAACCTTGGCGAGACTGAATATTACTTGGCGCAGGATGCCGGGAGGCTTCTGACTTTGGAGCAGGTGGTCGCCGAAGTCGATGACATGGCGCTCGTCGAGCCCGTGATGAGATCCCCGAAGGCCATGCAGCACGGGCTCACACCGCGCGAGTGCGAGGTACTGCATCTGGTGGTCGAGGGCCATTCCAACCGGGCCATTGCCGCCACGCTCTCGCTCAGCCAGCGTACGGTCGAGAACCATGTATTTCACATCCTGACCAAGCTTGGGCTCGAATCCCGCACCGCCGCCGCGATCTGGGCCATCCACCACGGCGTCGCCTGACCGCCCGGTGTTGCCTGAGTAGAAGTACTCATCCTCCCGCTGACCCGCCAGAAAAATGAGTGTTTCCCCGGACGCGGCGTGACGTTCGCTCCACCATCCTGTGCGTATGTCGCTTGGCACCACCCCGGTGCTTCCGGAGACTCGCGCCAGGAGAAGCACGATGTCCGCGTCATCATCCAAATCTTCTCGGTTCTCGCGCCGCCTGCTGCTGGGTTCCAGCCTGGCCAGCGCCGCGATCGTACCACTCGGGTCCCATCACACTACGTTCGTTGAGCCGGCGAGAGCCGGGAGGGCTGCGCGAGCCCGACGCCAAGAAGCCACGCCGTCGCCCGTCGGCTGGCGCACCTGGTACCTCTCCTCGTCCGATGAGTTACGACCCAAAGCACCCGGCGCGCCAAGCCAGGCGGAGATCGACGAGGTCGTCGCCGCTCAGTCCGCTGCCTCCGACGAGATGGCGGCCGCCATCACGCGCTGGGGCAGCGGTCCGGCGGTCATCGCCTGGTCGCAGCTGGCGGAGGAGGTCTCTGCCGAGTTCAATATCGGCGGGATGGCCCATGGCCGCTTCCTGGCCATCTACCACACCGCCCTCCACGACGCCGCGATCGCGGCCTGGGATGCCCAGGTGGCCCTCGCCCGGCCCAGCCCAGGCGCGACGAGCGAGAAGATCACCCCAGCGGCCGGCGTTGACCCGCAACGGCCGTCGTTTCCCTCGGAGCACGCCGCCGTCGCCGGTGCGGCGGCCACAACCCTTGCCTACCTGGTGCCCGATGCGGAAGCCGGCCGGTTCGACGCGCTGGCCGCGGAGGCGGCCGAGTCGCGGATCGCGGCGGGCGCCGCTTTCCGCAGCGATATCGACGCCGGGCTGGCGCTCGGGCAGGCGATCGGCGAGAAGGCGGTCGCCCGGGCCAAGGC
>CADCWJ010000829.1 GCA_902806365.1 uncultured Thermomicrobiales bacterium | reverse complement strand
GGCCTATTTGATAAAAAAACGGGCAATGTCCGCGTGACTCGTCGCTCTCCCCGGTAACCTGGAGAACGCGACGGAGATAACGTCCGGTGGACAAGTGTTCGGTGGATCGTGGGTGCACTGTAACGGCCAACCCAGCTGACGCAGGCTGGTCCTTATCCCGGCCGGTGACGCAGCTGGCCCCTTGGGCGGTCCACGCCGCCGATGTTCCGGACCTTCGGGTCCCCGGTTGCGAAAAGATCAGGACTTCGTCGCCCTGCCAATGGAACCACACGGGACTGGCCTGGGGCACGCCGCGCTCCGTCACGGTCACCAGCCAGATGATCTCCTCCGAACGCAGTCGCTCCTGAAGGCGCTTTCCGAACTCGGTCGAGGAATCGATTGCTGTCATGGCGTTCCTCATCGGTGCGGCGAACGAGCCAGGCGGTCGATCAGCTCGCGGTTGTCCGGTAGTTCGGCGCTTCCTTGGTCACCGCGACATCATGAGGGTGACTCTCGCGAAGACCGGCGGCGGTGATCTGCACGAACTGGCTGTCGCGCTTGAGGCTCGGGATGTCTGGAGTGCCGGCGTACCCCATGGCGGAGCGCAGGCCCCCGACGAGTTGGTACACCAATGGCGCGAGGGAGCCCTTGTAGGCCACCCGGCCCTCGATGCCCTCGGGAACCAGCTTCGAGACGTTGCCGATGTCTTCCTGGGCGTAGCGGTCCTTCGAGAACGAGCGGTCGTGCATCGCGCCGAGCGATCCCATTCCCCGGTACTCCTTGTAGCGCTCCCCCTGGAGCAGGATCACCTCGCCCGGGCTCTCGTCCAGCCCGGCGAAGAGGCTGCCGAGCATCACCGCGTCGGCCCCGGCCGCGATCGCCTTGGCGATGTCCCCGGAATACTGGATCCCGCCGTCACCAATCACCGGGATACCATGCGGTGCGGCTGCCTTCGCGCACTCGTGAATCGCGGTCACCTGCGGAACGCCGGTGCCCGAGACGATCCGCGTCGTGCAGATCGATCCGGGGCCGACACCCACCTTGATGGCGTCGGCCCCGGCTTCGATCAATGCCTCGGCGGCGCGAGCGGTCGCGACGTTGCCGGCCATGACCGGGATCCGGACCTGTGCCTTGAGCGTTCGCACCATCTCGAGCACGGCCACCGAATGGCCATGGGCGGTGTCGACGATCAGCAGGTCGACGCCCCGCTCGACCAGGGCCATCGCCCGCTCCTCGGCGCTGACGCCCACGCCGATTGCCGCGCCGACACGCAGTCGTCCCCGCTCGTCGGTGCTCGAATGCGGGTATTGGAGCTTTTTCTGGATGTCCTTGACCGTGATCAGGCCCGTGAGAAAGCCTTCTTCATCGACGACCGGGAGCTTTTCAACCTTGTGTCGGTGCAGGATCTCACTGGCCTGGTCAAGGGTGGTACCGGTCGGCGCGGTGATCAGGCGGTCACGGGTCATGACGTCGGCAATCGGCTGCGCGGTATTCTGGATGAACCGGAGGTCGCGATTGGTGAGAATTCCGACGAGCCGCCCGTCGCCGTCGGTGATCGGTACCCCGGAGATGTGATAGCGCTCCATTACCGCCTGGGCGGCGCTGACCGGCTGGTCCGGGCCGAGGGTCACCGGCTCGACGATCATGCCGGATTCGGAGCGCTTGACCTTGTCGATCTCGGCCGCCTGGTCGGCGATCGAGAAGTTGCGGTGCACGATCCCCATGCCACCCTCGCGCGCGAGCGCGATCGCGAGCCTGGCTTCGGTCACGGTGTCCATCGCGGCGGAGAGGATCGGGATGTTGAGGACGATGTCCCCCGCAATCCTCGTCCGGGTGGAGACATCGGCCGGTTGCGTATCCGAGCGCGCCGGCAAAAGCAGGACGTCATCGAAGGTCAGGCCAAGCCCGGTGAACTTGTCCTCCCGCATCCCCGGCCCGGCCACGCCGTTTGGAGACGATAGGGTGCCGGGTCCGAGGTCGCGAGTGAATGTGTCGATCATGCCTGCATGTCCTTCCGATCGTCAGTGCGAGTTCCGTTGCCGAACCATCCGCGTCACGACGACGCCACTCGAGGGGTAAGCCCCACCCTGTCGCCAAGCTCGGAGGCGAAGGCAAGATAGGCGGCACCCCCACGTGACGCGGCATCGTATTCCGTAATCGATTGTCCGTAGCTCGGTGCTTCGGCGAGCCGCACCGAGCGCGGCACGATGCTCTCGAACATCCGCTCGCCGAAATGGCGCCGGACCTCGGCGACGACATGGGACGACAACCGTGTCCGTGCGTCGTACATCGTCATCAGCACGCCGAGCAGGTCGAGGTCCGGGTTGAGCTGCCGCTTGACCAGGTCGATCGTCGTGATCAACTGGCTTACCCCTTCGAGGGCGAGGAACTCGCACTGGATCGGGATGATCACGGAGTCGGCGGCGGTCAACGCGTTGACGGTGAGCAGTCCAAGCGACGGGGGGCAATCGATGATCGTCAGGTCGTAATCGCCCGTGACGCGCTCGAACGCCGCCTTGAGCCGGCGCTCGCGCTGGGCAATGGCGACCAGTTCGACTTCGGCGCCCGCCAGAACGGGCGTGCTGGCGAGGAGATCGAGCCTGGGACGCACTCCTCGCACGACCGCCTCCGCCGCGGCCTCGCCGTCGACCAGCACGTCGTACGCGGTCAGGTCCAGATCGTCCTTGCCGACTCCCAGCGAGGAGGTCGAGTTCCCCTGCGGATCCAGGTCGACCAGCAAGATTCGGTGCCCGCCATTGGCGAAGATCACGCTGGTGTTGACTGCGCTCGTGGTCTTCCCGACGCCGCCCTTTTGATTGGCAAATGCAACAACCCGCATGGAGCTTCGCCTGTCCTGGCGATACCGACCGGATTCATGGATCTGGGCTCGGATCGTCGTCTCCGCTGCTCATCGCTTTCGAGGCGGGGCACCTGTAAGAAAGGGGTGCGTGGTCCAGCATGCTGGGTGAGGCGCGGGCGGCAGGACCGGTTGGGAATGGACCAATCGACCCTGGCTTCCGATCCTAGCATGCGGCGCAACGTTCCTCCATCGAAAGCCTGACCGAATATGCTCAGGCGTTGGCCGGTGCCGGCGCCCGCGAGGCATTGATCTGGTCCCGAAGCAGGCGCGCGGCATTTCCGGCCGCCGTGTCGTAATCCAGGCCCGAGCCCGCGTAGATGATGGATCGCGACGCCGAGCAGAGAAGCCCACCTCCGGCGCGGTCGAGGCCCGCCTGAAGCGATTCCGCGACCGCTCCGCCCTGGGCGCCGATTCCAGGCAGGAGAATCAATTGTTCGGGGCAGCGTCGTCGCACGTCGGCGAGTTGTTCCGGATAGGTGGCGCCGACGACGAGTCCGACTGACGCCGGGTAGCGCTCGTGCCAGGTACGGCACTGGTCCGCGACGCGAAGGCTCAAGGAAACGCCGGCCCCGTCGCGGATGTCCTGGAAATCACCGCTGCCAGGATTGCTCGTCTTGCAGAGGATCAGGACACCCTTGCGGGGATCGGTCAGGTACGGTGCGACGGCGTCCTCTCCCATATAGGGATTGACCGTGATCGCATCGAAATCGAACTCGTCGAACCAGCCTCTGGCGTAGGCGGCGGCGGTTTCACCGAGGTCATTCGTTTTGCAATCGAGGATCACGGGAATGTGTCGCGGGATCGAGTGCCGGACGGCCCAGAGAGCATTGAAGCCCGCGCGGCCAAGCGCAACGAAAAAACCAAGGTTGGGCTTGTAGGCGGCGGCGAACGGAAGGGTCGCTTCGATCACGGCCTGGCAGAACGTGACGGCCGACTCGACGGAGCGACCCATGTGCGGCGGGAGGTGCGCCACGGCAGGGTCCAGACCGATGCAGACAAGCGAGTTGACATCGCCGATCCGGTCCCGCACCCGGTCGTCGAACGTCCCGTCTTCTGGCATACTCACTGCCCTTCCCTGTCTGCGCCTTCCGTCCATCGCGACGGATTCCGGGAAAGTGTACGCGTTTCGATGAGCATCCCGACGGGCGATTGCCTCGTGCTCGGCAGCGGTTGTGGCTGCCCGCCGTGGACGCGTTTGTCGCGACGGTTCAGGATGGTACACTGAACGTACGTTGAATGCGGCGTGAACGTTCGTGTATATCGAATGCGAGTGTGTGGGGATCGTCGAGACCCCACGCGGATCACCTCCCGCACCGGGCTCCCGTCGCCCGGAATCGCCAATCAGCTCGCCTGGAGCCAGCCCCGTGACACTCCCCGCGGCAACAACGAACGTGGACCGCGCCAGCACTGCCGGCAGCCCCTGGCATGGCCCGCTGCCCACCCTGGCGGACGTGTACCGGGCTCGATCGACGATCCGCTCGTTTCTGCCGCCGACACCCCTCCTGCGAAATCCGGCTCTCAGCGACCGGCTCGGATTTGACCTCATGGTCAAATGCGAGACCCTCCAGCCAACCGGTGCCTTCAAGGTACGCGGCGGGCTCTATTTGCTGAGCCGGTTGCCGGAAGAAACACGGCGCAACGGTGTAGTCGCGGCGTCCACCGGAAACCATGGGCAGTCGATCGCGTACGCCGCCGGCCAGTTCGGCGTCAAGGCGACCGTCTTCCTGCCGCAGCGCGCCAACCCGCTCAAGGTAGCGGCGATGAAACGTTTGGGTGCCGAGATCATTTACGCGGGACACGATTTCGATGCCTGCTTCGCCGAAGCCCAGCGGTATGCGGAGCGCACCGGCGGCCACTTCATCCATTCCGCCAACGAGCCCGACCTGATCGCGGGGGTGGCCACGCACACGCTGGAGATCATGGAGGCCGAGCCGGACCTCGATGTGGTGATCGTCCCGGTAGGCGGCGGCAGTGGACTGTGCGGCGCCTGTATCGCGGGCAAGGGCATCAGGCCCGAGCTGACGGTGATCGGCGCCCAGGCGACCGGTGCTCCCGCCGTTCACGATTCCTGGAAGGCCCGCCAGCTGAAGTCACTGGATCATGCGGACACCTTCGCCGAGGGACTGGCGACACGAACCGCGTATTCGCTGCCGGCCGCCATTTTGTGGGGTGCCGTCGACGACATCGTGCTTGTGTCGGACTCGGAGATGAAACGGGCACTCCTGACGTTGCTGGAAACCATGCACCTGCTGGCTGAGGGAGCCGGCGCGGCGGGGCTGGCCGCTGCCTATCAACGGCGCGCGTCGCTTGCCGGTGCAAAGGTCGCGGTCATCATTACTGGGGGCAACCTGACAATGGACGCCTTACAACGCGCAATGAGCGAGGAGCATGCATGGTGAGTAGCTGGATGGAGAAACTTGCCGGCAAGGGGAGACGCGGGGGGAACGGAGTGCTCGTGCAGATCGCGCGAGAAGTGGTCGGCCGCCGCCGATCACTTCAGGGAGCGATCAGCGAGGTGCGGCATCCAGCAGTGCTCGATGCCTTGTCAGATGATGACTTCAAGATCCTGGATCAGCTGATCGACGAGCGTGTCGCATCCGACGTTGACTTTGCCGTGACATTGGCCAAGCTGACGCACGCCGCCGCGCACGCCAAGGGGTTCGACCGGCAGACTGTCGATGCCGCCCTGAGACTGGATGCACTCTTGCCGGCGGAAGACCCCGCCCGCGAGCGTGAGAAATTGCTGCGGGACGCGTACCGGGCGGCCCAGCGGTCCGGCTACGTTCAGGGCGGGCGTCGCGCGCTGGCCCGGCTCGGTCAGCGCGCGGTGAGTGCGGGAGAAGGGGAGCGGGCTCGTCAGTTGCTCCAGCAACAGGTGGATCTCGGGCCAGAGTCCGTCGATACCGAAGACGAGGTGGAGTCGTCGATTCTCCTCAGCGATATCCTGCGGCGTGACGGTGATCTTCAGGGAGGTCAGCGATTGCTCATCCGCGCCGCCAACTCGGCCCGGCGGTTGGCCTTCGACCAGGGACTGGCGCAGGCGATCATCCGGCGGATCGAGCTTTCGCGATCGGAGATCGATCTCGAAACGCTCGGCGGCCTTCAGGAAGAGGCCCTCGAAGCCGCAACCAGGGCGGGCGATGCCATCATTGCCGGCCGCGTGATCGTGAACTACGCCGACACCCTCGTGAAGCTGGGGCAGCCCGACGATGCCATCGGTGTCCTCGAAGAAGGACTTTCGCTCGCCCGGAAGTCGGGAGATCTGGCGCTCGAAAACCAATGCCTGACCATGCTCTCCGACGTCGAACGGGAGCTCGGCCATCTCCAGGATGTGGCGAGCCGCGAGCGGGACCTGATTGCGGTCGGGGAACGCCAGGGCAATCGACCGGCCGCCGCGCAGGATGCCGTACACCACGGAACAACGCTGATGTCGCTGGGGCAGGTCGAGCAGGCGCGGGAGACCTTCGCGCAGGCGGTCGAGCTTGCGCGCCAGGCAGGAGATGAGACGCTCGAACAGCGGGCCTACGGCGGAATGGGTGTCGCCTACTCCAAGCTCAACCAGCCGGTCGAGGCGCTGAACCATCTGATGCTTGCCCTCGACCTCGCCCGTGCCAACGATGATGTGGCGCACGAGGCTCAGTGGCTCGGCAGCATCGGTGAGGCGCTGTGGAAGTTCGATCAGCCGGACGACGCGGTGCAGGCGATCAATCAATCGATCGCCGCTGCACGCCGCGCCGACGATGTGGATCTGCAGGCGGGCATGATGAGCCTGATGGGTCAGATTCACGTGTCCATCCGGGAACGTGGCAAGGCGCGCCAATACTATATGCAGGCACTCGATCTGTACCGGCAACTCGGACATGTCGAAGAAGAGGTCGCGACGCTCTCATCGCTGGGTGTGCTGGCGATGGATATGGACCAACCGTCCGAGTCGATCCGGCTCTACGAGCGGGCGCTGCAACTTGCGGCCGAACATGACCAACGGGCGGCCGCGGTTCGGATCTATGGTCGATTGGCCCGCCTCTCGCAACGCCAGGGTGACGACGAAGCGGCCCTCGAGGCCCTTGCCCAGGCGGTTAACCTGGCGGAAACCGTGAACCAGCCGGCTCTGTTGAGCCAGGCCCTGCAGCATCTCGCCGTTGCCCAGGATGCCGCGGGCGATCCGGCCGCGATGGATACCTATGAGCGTGCGCTGGTGCTGAGCCGGCAGCTTGGGGACCGCCATGGTGAGACCATGATGCTGGTCAACGTCGGCGCGCGGCTGCTTGCGACCGGCGCTCGCCGCGACGGAACGGAATTGCTCCGCCATGCCGCGGGCCTGGCCCAGCAACTCGGCCCAGGCGGCGAACGGCTCAAGGCACGGGCGGAGAGCCTGATCGGTGATCAGGCGCCGATGAAGCGCCGTGAGCCTGCCCGAACAAGCCGCACCCGGGAACGCTCCGCCCCTGTTTCTGCCCCGCGTGACGCGGCGGTGATCCAGCGGCGCCCGGAGCCGGAGCTCCGGATTCCGCCGGCATCGTCGATCGCGCCGCTCGGGGACGAGATGCTGTCGCAGTCGACGATCCCTCCCCGCTAGGCTGGATTGGCCAGACGCCGCTAACGCGACAGAGGACCGGAATCCCCGCTGGGCACGCAAGTGTGTCCAGCGGGGATTCCGCGTCGATCCCGGTCCGGCGGGCCGGTATACTTGCGCGTGGTGCGGAGATGATCCGGGACCGGGCTATCTCTCAATGGCAAAGTGCAGCTTCACTATCCGCAATGCGTTGACCGGCCTGCGCCGTTTCGCTATGAACGAACGGATCCATCCACTGACCAACGACCGAGCGGATTCGCTGGCGGGGCGGCACGTTGCCTGCCGGACTGCCACCCTTGCTCTCGTTCTCACGTCCCCCTTGGGGCGGTCTGATGCTTCCTGATGGGATTGTCACCGGCCTCGTCCATTGCGTTCGCCGTGTCCGGCGGCATGCCGTCCGACGCGCGCGAATGGATCTCCATCGACCTTGCGGGTCATCCGACCTCGGGACGCCGGGGCTATCTCGTGGCGACCGAGCCACTTGGGCAATCCGGTCTCGCTCATGAGCTCGCGTCCCAGGCACGCGATATCATCCTGCGAGAGCTGCGGCGAACGCAGCGCGCCGATCCTGACGAGTCGCTGGGCAGAGCGTTCGCTTCCGCCAACGGCGCCATTCACGAGCAAACGCGCGGTGCCATCCTGGCCGGAGCCGACGAGCGGGTACTGATCGGGGCTACCGCGATCGTCTTCGAGGGTCAGGTCGCGACCATCGCACACGTTCCACCGGGGCAGCTGATCCTGGTCGAGGATGGGCTCGTTTACGGGATTCCGGATCTCGAGTCGTGGTTCCCCCATTACGCCCTCACTACCGAGCCGGCCAGCCGATCGGAGCCGCTCGGGTTCGCATCCTGGACATCTCCCCTGATTGCGCAGACGGAGCTGCGGCCAGGCGATACCGTCATTGCCTGCACATCCGCAGCGGGCCGTGCGTTCGCGGAAGAAGTGGTGACCTCCGGTTTCCGGCTGCAAGACCTGACCTATCTTCATCACCGTGACCCCGACATCGTGCTCGATGCCTTCCGTGGGGTCGTCATCGCGCGCGACCTCCACCGTGCCGCGGCCGCGGTCGTCAGCTTCCCTCCAGTCCCGGACAGCGCTCAGATCGCAACGCTTGCCGATGTCGGACGGAGAACGAGAGAGCGGTGGCGTCACGGTCGCGCGCAGGTGGCGCAATGGCGGCCGCTGGTCGTGCCTGGGCGGAAAGGGGGAACAGACGGCGTGACGGCCGATGCGGCAGCTCTCGCAATGCCTGCTTCGCCTCCGGCGGCGCTCCCGGATACGGACGGGGTTGGCGGAACGCTACCGGCTGGGCAGCCCCGGGATGAAACCACGCTCCCAATCCGCAAGGACCGTGTCGAGCGGCGCATTGAGCGGGTTCATGACCGCATTCAGCGGATAGCCGACTGGAGTGGTCCCCGGCGGCGCAATACGTGGGCCACTCGCTCGCCACTGAGCCAGTTCGGTGTGCCCGGAGCGCATGGAGTCGATCGGTTTCGCGGACAAGCGACATACATGGGCGAGGCCAGCTGGCGCAACCGGCTGCCGCGGTTGCCGGTGATCGGTACCAACTGGATCTGGGGCGTTCTCATGATCGTCATCGCTGGCGCGATCCTCGGTGTGTCAGCGGTGCGTGAGCGCGTGGTCCCACAGGAAGTCGATCAGGTGGCCCTCGTGCAGGCGATCGACGAAAGCATCCTCCGTGCCCGTGAACTGGAAAATGACGAAAGGATCGTCGCCGCGCTGGGCAGCGCGCAGCGAAACGTGGATCGGGCGCGCGCTGCCGCGGTCCCCGAGGAGCTCTTGAGCCCCCGACAGCAGGAGATCACAACTCGTCTTGACGAAGCGACGGACGTCATCCGGATGAGCGATCTCGAGAGGATAGGGACGCTGCCCTCGGAGTTTGCCAGGTCGTCGGTGCGCGGCGTCTACACTCCCGCCGGCATCTTCTTCGTGGCGGGCAGCCTGTATAAATGGCAACCAGGCGAGGGGGGGAACTCGCGAGAAATCGATCCGATCCTGGAGCAGGGCGACCAGGTGGGCGCGGCCACAGTGGGCAGTCTTTGGGGACTTGCGTTCGACGCCAAGGGTCTGTACGTCACCGATGGCACCTTTGCCTACATGCTCGGAACGAACAGCCGCGAATGGCGAGCGGTTCGCCTCGGACGTATCAACGATCAGATTTGGAAGCCTGGGGCGATCGCGGCGTTCGATGGCGCGATCTACCTGCTCCAATCCGAGTACCTGCAGATCTACCGCTTCAGCATCGAGGACGCGACGGATGTCGCCGAGCCCCGGGACTGGGTGGTAAGCCAGCGAGAACAGCTGGAAACGGCGCGGGACATCGCGATCGATCGCCTGATCTACGTGCTCCGCCAGGACGGGCAGGTGCTCGCGCTGCTCCGGGGCGAACAGGAATCTGTCCTGGATCCTCCGTATGTGGCATCGGGAAATGCCGAATCGCTCGTCAATGGTGCGGCCACCGGCTACACGTATATTGCCCTAACCGAAGGGGCCGAAAGCCGCATCGTTGCGTTCGACCAACTTGGGACCGCCGCCTACCAGCTGAAGCTCCCGATTGGCTTCACGACCGGGGATGTCAACGTGCGGCCACCTTTCGACGAGCTCCAGGACGTGGTCGTCGATGAGTCATCCGGCACGATCTTTCTCGTCAACGGTGATGGAATCTGGACGGCACGGTACTCTCTTCCGCCGCTGCCGGATCGCAACCTCGCAACCCCCGAGGCGGCCCAGTGACGTCAGTGCGGCCAGGTGGCGGCCAGAGTGCGGCGAACCCCTCCCGACCATCGTCCGGGAGGGGTTCGCGCTGGCGACGGATTCTTTTGGAACTTCCGCTGCCTGGTCGCCCCTAGGCGAAATAGGCGGCGTTCAGCGGCTTGAACTCGGCATACTGTTCCGGCAGGTCATCCTCGAAGAAGATGGCCTCGACCGGGCACACCTCGGCACAGACGCCGCAGTCGATACACTCCGCCGGGTTGATGAAATACTGCTCCTGATCGTCCGCCGAATGGATACAATCGACCGGGCACACCTCGACGCACGATGCGTCCTTGGTGCCAATGCACGGCTGTGCAATGACATATGTCATGCGAGAGACTCCCTGCCCTCAAATGAATGGGGGCGATGTACATGAGTCGCTCTGGGCCCGCTGGGTAGCATACGGCGCTCGTCACTGACGAACTTGCAGGCGCACTGAGTATAGCAATCCGGCTTGTGCGATCAAGGTGGGGACACCCGCAGCGTCCGCCAGCGAGCACATGGTCATGAACGGGTCAGGACGCTCTGTCCATCATGGTTCGGGACAAATGGCCCATGTAAAAGCCGAACGAGTGGCAACGCGGGCACGCCTTCACCTACGGAACTTTGCGACCGCCAATGGGTGGTCGGCCGGTGGCACGTGCGTCTTCAGGGGAAATACATGGACGATCAACCAGCGACCGAGATGCTCGGCATGAGTGAGCCCGAGCTTTATGCGTATCTTTCCGACCTGCTCCACGAGGAGGCCGCCGAGGCCGCGGAGCGCGCGGGCACGGATGTCGCCCGGGAACTGGCTTCACCGGGATTCGCCGCCGCCGAGGCGTCTTCAACGTATGCGATCAAGCTCGTCCTCGCCAACAATGCCTATCTCACCCGCCAGCTCCTCGATCTTGGCGTCCTGCGGACGCCGGAAGACGTCGAGCAAGGGTGATCGATCGCCGGATTGCAGTGCCTGGCTAGCGGAGGGCCAGCATCTTCCAGGGATCAGGCATGGCCTCGACCGGAATCTCGATCAGCGTCGGCTCGTTCGCCTTGATCGCCTCCCGCAGTTCCCGGGCGAGCGCCTCTGCACCGACCGCGCGGCGGGCGGCGATGCCGAAGGCTGCCGCGAGCTTGCCGTAATCGGGATTTCGCAGGTCCGATGCGATCGTTCGGCCGCCGAACTGCTCGGTCTGGATTCGTCGCACGTTGCCATAGGCCGAATCATTGAAGACAAGGGTGATGCTGGCAATCCCGTGTTGAGCCTGGGTCGCCAGCTCGTTCAGCGCAAAGCCGAACCCTCCATCGCCATTGACCGAGACGACCACCCGATCCGGCGCACCGACCTTCACCCCGAGCGAGGTCGGGAATCCCCACCCCAGCGTGCCCTGGTACCCCGGTGTGATGTAGGTCCGTGGCTCGTAGACAGGGAAGCCGGCGTTTGACCAGTAGGCGACCTGCGTCATCTCGCCGACGAAGATGCCGTTGTCCGGGAGCTCCTGGCGAATCGCACGGGCAAACCCTGCCTGCGGCACGATGCTTCCGAGACGCGCGTCGGCGGCGTCCTTGATCTGCTGGAGTTCCGCCTCGCGAGCGGGACGGACGCGATTGTGTGGCTCGACAGCCGCGGCAAGGTCGGCCAGACCCGCCTTCGCGTCGCCCTGGAGCGCGACGGCGGTCGGATAGTTCCGCCCCAGCTCTTCGCCGTCGATATCAAGCTGGATCACGGTTCGTCCTGGCTTGAGGCCCCACGAGTACGTCGAGGGCTCCACGAACCGGGTTCCGACCGCCAGGATCACGTCGGCGTCCGCCAGCAAGCCCGACCCCGCCAGGGATGTCTGGGCGAGGTAGTGGCGATACGAGAGCGCACCCTTGCCATTGCTGGTCATCACCACTGGTGCCTGAAGGAGCTCCGCCAGCCGTTGAAGCTCGGCGCTGGCGCTCGCCGCGATGACCCCACCCCCGGCGTAGATGATCGGTGCACGGGCGTTGCCGAGAAGCGCGGCCGCCTGCTCGACAAGGTCAGGGTCCGGACATCGGCGTTTCCGCTCTCCCACCGGATCGAGAAGCGTGATGTCGGCTGTGGCAAAAAGGGTGTCCGGCGGAATCTCGATCTCGACCGGTCTGGTCCTGCCTGTCCACATCGCTGTCAGCGCATCGTCGACCAAGGTGGGGATTGCGGCCGGCTCGATTGTGCGGGCTGAATGTTTGGTG
>CADCWJ010000828.1 GCA_902806365.1 uncultured Thermomicrobiales bacterium | reverse complement strand
TACGGCCTGTTCCGGGCTGATGGATTGACGGTCTTCCTGTCGCTCATCATCCTGAGCGCCGCGATCCTGACCGTCTTCGTATCCGCCAGTTATGTCGATCGACTCGAAGGCAGAATGCCGATCGGGGAGTTCTATACCCTGCTCGCGTTCTCGGTTCTCGGTGCGCTGCTGACGGCCTCCGCCGGTGATCTCGTGATGCTCTTCGTCGGGATCGAGCTGTCGTCCCTCGCGACGTACATCCTGACCGCGTTCGCGAAGCGCCGCGCAACGTCCCTTGAAGGAGCGCTCAAGTACTTCCTGCTGGGAATCTTCGCGAGCGCGATCCTGCTCTATGGCATGGCCTGGGTCTACGGCTCCGCCGGCTCGACCAACCTCGATGTGATCGCCCAGAACCTGCAAGGGATCGTCGCCGGTCAGGACGGCCTGGACGCGTCGCTCCTGCTGGGTCTGCTGCTGGTGATCGTCGGGCTGGCATTCAAGCTCGCCGCGGTCCCCTTTCACTTCTGGACACCCGATGCCTACGACGGCGCACCGACACCGGTGAGCGGCTTCATGTCCGTCGTTCCAAAGGCCGCCGCGATGGCCGCCGCGATCCGCATCCTGGTGCAGGGCCTCTCACCGTTACGGGACGACTGGGTGACGCTGATCGCCGTGCTGGCCCTGGTCACGATGGTGTTCGGTAACGTCGTCGCGATCTCCCAGCGCAACGTGAAGCGCATGCTCGCCTACTCCTCGATCGCCCACACCGGGTACATGATGGCCGGCCTGGCTGCGTACCAGATCCAGGATGGCTTCACCGCCGGGGGAGGTGACGCGGAGCAGGGCGTCACCAGCGTGCTCTATTACATCTTTGCCTACACGTTCATGAACATCGGCGCCTTCGCGGTCGTGGCCTGGATCCAGCATCGCGGGCGAGGAATAGAGCTCGAGGACTTCAGCGGCCTGGGCACGACCCACCCACTCCCCGCAGCGGCGATGACCGTCTTCCTGGTCTCCCTGATGGGGATCCCGCCGACGATCGGCTTCTACGGCAAGTACTACGTGATCGTTGCCCTAATTGACTCGGGCTTGCTCTGGCTGGCACTGGCGATCGTGCTGATGTCGGCGGTGAGCGCCTTCTTCTACCTCCGGGTCGTCGCCCAGATGTATTTCAGCGATGGCGCGCCCGCCGGATCGTACAGGTCGACGCCACTCCTCAACATCGGCATCGCCGGTATGGTGATCGGCGTGATCGCGCTCGGCCTCTTCTCCGGCCCGATC
>CADCWJ010000827.1 GCA_902806365.1 uncultured Thermomicrobiales bacterium | reverse complement strand
GTCGTTCCCCGCCCTGCTCAAGGGTTGGATCGACCGCGTGTTCACAACCGGTTGGGCCTATTCGCTCGACGCGAAATCCAACAGCCGGGGGCACCTGAACGGCAAGCCGGTCATGCTCATCGGCACCGGTGGAACACGCCCGGCCACCTACGACAAGTACGGCTACGAAGACGCGCTGCGCACGCAAATCGAAGTCGGCATTTTCAACTTTTGCGGTATGACTGACGTCGAGACGCACCTGTTGCTTGACGTCGACGGTGATGCTAATGCGGAGCGTCGGGCGGGGTACTTGGTCGACGCCCGCGCGCTCGGGGCCGGGCTGGTCGCTCCCGACCGCGTTCCCACGGGCGTGCGACACGGTCCCAGGCGCGTGCAACAGGGTGCCGTGCGCTCGAACGCCTAACGAGCGTTCGACGCCCAGGCTGATGAGCCAACTACGAGTTGAGCCGACTTGACCGACGATCGCGATTCTCACGACCAATAGAGACACGCCCTCCGGCGACGCGCGTCAGACGCGTGGCCCGCGGGGCTCAAAGGAGATGAGCTATGGCTAAGACGAATGATGCATCGCAGACACCCGCGCAAGGCCAGGTCTGCCGCTCCATGGCCGGCCTCGGCAACTACAACTACGCCGCCGACGGAAAGAGCGGCGTCGCCGCCCTGGCCGGCAACATCCGTGGCGGGGTCCACTTCCGCCAAATCGGGGAGTTCCGCGACGTGGGAGGCGGTCGCCTGGAGGGGGAGTTCGAGCACATGTTCGTCACCGAAGACGGGTCGACGCTGCGGACACGCGACAAGAGCTGGGGCGTACCCGTCCCGGGCACCGACTACATCGTCGGCGGCGCCGCCTACACCGTGGTCGATGGAACCGGCGAGTTCGAAGGTTTCAAAGGCACCTTCCGATCCTGGGGCACATTTGCCCCGAAGGAAGGCAAAGCGATCTTGCGCTACGAAGGGCAGATCTGCCGACCGGCCTAGGGTGCTCACATGTCAACCGACGACGCCTTCGACCGGCGCACACTCGGGATCCGCGCTAACCGTACTGAGGGCGATGATGACCAAGCCGATTGCCGCCGATCAGCGCGCGGTTCGACGTTACGAAATCCGCGTCGCTGAGACGCAGCTCGACGCGATCCGCGAACGCGTGAGCGCGTTCCGCTGGGAAGCGTGGAGCGACGCACCCGACGCAAGCGACTGGCGGTACGGACCCCCGGCCAGCTTCATGCGGCCACTGTGCGAATACTGGGCCAACGACTACGATTGGCGGGCTCAGGAGCGCGAGATGAACGCGCTCCAACATTTCATCACGACGCTGGACGACATCGACATCCATTTCGTCCGGGAAGAGGGGTCGGGGGCGGAAGCCGTGCCGCTGCTCATCGCCCACGGCTGGCCCTACTCCTTCCATTCCTACAGCCGTCTGGTCGAAAAGCTGGCTCACCCCGAACGACACGGAGGGCGCGTCGAGGATGCGTTCAGCGTCGTCGTTCCCTCCTATCCCGGATATGACTTTTCGGGTCGCCCGCGCCAGCCCATGGGACCACGCGCGATCGCCTTCTTGTTCGACAAGCTGATGGCGAGGCTTGGTTATGACCGCTACATGGTCCACGGCGGGGACTGGGGAGCGCAGGTCACGAGCTTGCTGGGCTTCCATCGCCCGGACCGAATTATTGGCATTCACTCCACAGCGGTCGCGTTGCGAGAAGCAGAGGCCACGCATCTCTCAGGAGAGGCGCCAGCCGACGCGACGGCTGAGCAAAAGTCCTTCGTAGCGGCCGAGTACGCAATCTGGCAGCGGGAAGGAGCGTATTCGCAGCTGCACCGCACCAAGCCGGCCAAGCTGGGTTACGCCATGTTCGACAGCCCGGTTGGAACGGCTGCCTGGATCGTCGAGGCGTACAAAGCTTGGTCGGATTGCGCCGACCGCCCGTTCGAGGAGTTGTTCTCGTTCGATCAACTGTTGACGGAAGTCATGCTCTACCTCGTTACGGACGCATTCCCGACGTCGATCTGGATCTACGGGGCAAAACGCCACGAGGAGAGGACGCTTCCCGCCGGAAAAAGAGTGATGGTGCCAACGGCGCTGGCCGCATTTCGCGATCCGGTCTTTCCCGTGCCACCGAGGCAGGTCGCCGAGCGGTCTCACAACGTGGTGCAATATTCAGCGATGCCGTTCGGGGGACACTTCCCCTTTTACGAGGCTCCCGATTTACTCATTGACGACCTCCGGAACTTCCGCAAAGCCGTGACTAAATCTCGTTGACATCGCGCTCCAACCGGGGCGCAGGAACGGTGACGTCCGTCGTTATCCCGGAAAGCGTCCCTCGGCTGCCCGGATGATTCAAGCAGCTTTGAGCAGCGGTGTCGGCTTTAACGGCGATGGCGGAGCTTCGAGTTGCCGGCTCACATCGTACCTGCCTCGCGCTTCCAGGACGTACGAGCCGCTGCTGATCTGTTCGAGCCACCGGTTGCGCAGCTTACGGGCCTTGGCCGCGATGGGCGGGGCGCTCCGCTTCGGCGGCTTCTGACGCTTCGGCATCTCGGCCGCCTCGTCAAGGGAGGCCAAACGGGACATTCCTGATCCCGCTCGTACCGCGGTCCGTTCGGCGGCTTGGCGTGTTCTTCAAGGCTGCTCACATGTCAATCGACGATGCCTTCGACCGGCGCACGCTCGGGATCCCCGTGGAGGTCTGCATCGCGACTCGCTCGCTGCAGCGGACCATCGAGGAGCTCAGCCGGATCGGCGTTGGTCCCTGGCGAATCTACCGCTTCGACGCGGCGACCGTCGCCGATCGCCGCTCGTTCGGGGAGCCGGACCCGTACGAGATCGACGTGGCGTTCGCGGAGCACGGCCCTCTCATCTGGGAGGTCATGGAGCCGCTCCGTGGTGCCCGGGCGCTCGCGGATGCGCTGGAGGGCAAGGAGGCGGCGTGGCATCACATCGCCTTCGATCGCTCGTCCCAGCCCTTCGCGGCACGCCTCGAACATCTGCGGGGCTTGGGCGCGAAGCCGGTCCTGTCCGGGGTCTGGCTCGGTCGCGTGCCCTTCGAGTTCTTCAGCTTACCGGCGATGCCGTCGGTGGTGCTGGAGGCGTACGCGTTCCCGGCGGGCTTCGAGTATCCCGACCCCGTCCGGTGGTATCCGGACCGGGAGGCCGTTCGTCCCGCGGGCGGGCCGATGCCGAGCGCGTGACACCGAACGATACAGCCCAGGCGCCGGCGGGGCTGGGTAAGCTACAACCGTGGGAAGGCAAACGTGCCCCGCCGGTCGGCTGCAACGCCTGGTTCGGCGAGGACCGCGCATCAAGGCGTTGGCCAAGTACCCCGTTGCCGGAGGCTCGCTACCCGCGTTCCCGGAGTTTTGCTCGGATGACGACCATCCTTCGCATCGACGCCAGCGCGCGGGGAGAGCGGTCGCTCACCCGCCGGATGACTCAGCTTTTTGTTGACGAATGGCGTGCCCGCCGACCGGACGATCAGGTGATCGCCCGTGATGTCGGCAGGCACCCACCCCCGTTCGTCACCGAGGCGTGGATCGCGGCTTGCTTCACCCCGCCG
>CADCWJ010000826.1 GCA_902806365.1 uncultured Thermomicrobiales bacterium | reverse complement strand
GGAAGCTCCGGGATCAGGACCGCTGGATCGTTAGCAGTTGGAGCGGAATGTCCCCGTTCATGCTTCCCGACCGGTACCCTTCGAGATCGATCGCGACGAAACGGTAGCCAGCCTCCTTGACCGCACGCGTCACACCGGCGCGTTCCGCGAATGCCCTCTCCAGGTCATGCTCGAGGAACTCGATCCTGGCAACCTGACCGTGATGGCGCAGGCGAAATCCACGGAAGCCGAGCGCGCGGATACCGGATTCCGCAGCCGCGACCTGCTGCAATTTCTTCGCCGTGATCTTGTCGCCGTACGAAAAACGAGAGGAAAGGCAGGCGACTGCGGGTTTGTCGGCAGTCCGCAACCCGTAGTGAGCCGAGATCTCCCTGATCTCGTCCTTCGTCAGTCCAACTTCCTGGAGCGGGGAGCGCACGCCCAGATCACGGGCGGCACGAAGTCCCGGACGAAAGTCATCGAGATCGTCGGCGTTCGATCCATCAATGACGACCTTGATCTGGCGCTGCCCGGCGAACTCGGTGAGGCGGCCGTACAGCTCCTGCTTGCAGAAGAAGCAGCGCTGGTGAGTGTTGTCCGCGTAGCGCTCGTCCGTCAGCTCCATCGTCTGCAACAGAACGTATTCGACGCCCATCTCGGCCGCCAGTGCCTTGGCCTCCTGCATCTCTTCCGGGGCATAGGTTTCCGACAGTCCGCTCGCGGCGACGCAATCCGAACCGAGCGCATCATGCGCGATCTTGAGCAGCAAGGTGCTGTCGACGCCTCCGGAGAACGCGACGACCACAGAATCCATGGCCCGCACGGCATCATGTAGGGCCAGGAGTTTTTGAGTAGTGGTAGGCAGGAGGGTTGAACTCATGATTATTGGTGGTCCCTCGATACGCAGCGGGCGTCCGATCGCTGATCCTACCACTTGTACGCGGGCACGTCGCGACCGTAGGTGATGGGGCTCCGGCGGGTCCGCCTCCTTCCGCATAGTAGAATGAATGTACGCAAGGAGACGGTCGGGGCTCAGCCCCGCTCCGGGAAATCTGCGCGCCCGATCCGAGCTGACCATCATCCCGGCAGGGAGCGTTCTTTGTGAGTCTTGCCCATATCACCCAGGCCATGACCGGGTCGGATCTGATCGGGGAGGCGGTTCGGCAGCTTGCGACGCGGCGCACCGCATCCGTAGCTGATCTCCCCGACGCCGCCCGGCCCGCTGTGCTCGCCGCGATCTTACAGGACCGGACGCGCCCGGTGCTCGTGGTCACGTCACGCGCCGATCGTGCCGATCGGCTGGCCGCTTCCCTTTCCGAGTACCTGCCGGCAGACCGACAGGTCCGCATGTGGCAGGCACCAGATGCGGTTCCCTACGAACAGCTTCCCGTCGATCGGGAAGCGAGCGTCAGGAGAGTCCGCGAGCTGGAGACCATGGGAACCGAGCGGTCCACCGGCGCGGTATGGGTGAGTCCGGTCAGCGGCCTCATGCAGCTCGTCACGCCACCCGATGCCTTGCAGCGAATGACGAAGCGACTGGTGCTCGGCAGACGCCAGAACATCGAGGACCTGGCGGCATGGAGTCGCTCGGTGGGGTACGAGCCCGTATCGATCGTCCAGGAAGCGGGGACCATTTCCCGGCGCGGAGGCATCGTCGACATCTTTCCACCGGGCGCCGACTATCCCGTACGGATCGACTTCTTCGGCGATGACATCGAAAGCATCCGGCGGTTCGATCCCCATACCCAGCGATCCATCGATCGCCTGACGACCGTGACGTTGCTGCCGCCGTTCGAACTTCCGGTCTGGAACATTTCCGCCGTGAGCGGCGCGCTGGAAGCGCTCGACCTGACCGCGCTCCGTCCCGAGGTCGCCGCGGAGTGGTCGCGACGGCTGATGCAGGTCCGGCACGGACAGGTGCCGGATTCGCTCGATCTGCTGGCCGGGCACCTCGTCCCCGACCGAACGACGATGCTGGATCACCTGCCGGATGACGTGCTGATCGTTCAGGACCAACCGGATGCGCTCCAGCTCGCCGCCTCCCAACTGGAACTACAGGCGAACGAGCTCGCCCGCACCTTTCAGGCAAGTGGCGAACTGCCGGTTGGCGTCCCCCAACCGTTCGTCGCGTCGGCAGAGGCCCTCGGTCGCCTGGAAACGTTCGCGTCGCTCCGGCTCGGATCGTCGCGGCCGGATGACAACACGGCGTTATCCGGAGAGGCGATCGGCGATTCCCCTCTTTTCGCGGGCAACCTCGGCGAGATGTCAACGCACCTGACGAGCCTCCTCGCGGCTGGCTGGCACGTCACCGTCGCGACCGATCAGGTCGAGCGCCTCTCGGACATCTTGCGAGAGCGGGGTGTCGACCGCGGGTACATGGGAGCGGATGGTCCGGCCACCGCCAGTGTGCGAGCAACCGGGAGCATGGACGTGCAGGCTTCGGGCCTGAGCGGGGGTTGGACCTGGCCAGACCGGCGTCTGGCGGTCTGGACCGATCTGGAGATTTTCGGCTTCCGCAAGCAGGCCCGGCGCAAGGGCCAACGCACGGAGGCCGAGAGCCGAGGGTTCATCCAGGGACTCCAGCCTGGCGAGTACGTCGTTCACATCGATCATGGCGTGGCGACGTTCAGTGGTCTCGTCCGGCTGGAAACACAGGGGATCGAGCGCGAGTATCTGCTGCTCGAATACCAGCGGGGCGACAAGCTCTATGTCCCCGTGGACCAGAGCGCCCGGGTAACCCGGTATAGCGGAGGCGGGGTCGCGCCGTCGCTCAATCGCCTTGGCTCAGGGGACTGGGCGCGAATCAAGCGTTCAGTCAAGCGGGCCGTACGTGATATGGCGTTCGAGCTGATCCAGCTCTACGCCTATCGTGAATCGGGCAAGGGGCATGCCTTTCCCCCGGACAGCCGCTGGGATCACGAACTGGCTGAATCATTTCCGTTCGTGGAAACCGTCGACCAGGCAAAGGCCATCGACGACGTCAGGGCGGATATGGAGTCGCCCCAGCCAATGGATCGGCTCGTCTGTGGCGATGTCGGCTTCGGGAAAACGGAGATAGCGATTCGCGCCGCGTTCAAGGCCGTCAACGCCGGCCGCCAGGTGGCGGTCCTGGTACCCACGACGGTCCTCGCCCTCCAGCATTTCACCACTTTTCGCGATCGTCTCGCGGCGTTCCCAGTCCGGGTCGAGATGCTTTCCCGACTCCGTACCCGTCCGGAACGGGCGACCGTCCTGGAGGGGCTCCGAGAAGGCTCCGTTGACATCGTGATCGGCACCCACCGGTTGGTTCAGAAGGATGTGGCGTTTCGCAATCTGGGACTGGCAGTGGTCGACGAAGAGCAACGGTTCGGGGTCCGCCAAAAGGAGTTCCTCAAGCAGTTGCGATCCGAAGTGGATGTGCTGACGATGTCGGCGACGCCGATCCCGCGCACGCTCCATCTTTCGCTGTCGAGGATCCGGGACATCAGCATGATCGAGACGCCGCCGCAGGCCCGGCTCCCGATCCGCACGTTCGTCACGGCATCGTCCGACCAGCTCATCCGCGAAGTGGTCCTTCGCGAGATCGACCGTGGCGGTCAGGTCTTCTTCGTCCATAACCGGGTTCACGATATCGATGTGCTTGCCGCGCGCCTGAGGAAGGTGGTGCCCGAGGCCCGCCTCGGCGTCGGCCACGGACAGATGGACGAACAGGTTCTCGAAGAGGTCATGCTTGGGTTTGTCCGCAAGGATTTCGACGTTCTGATCTCGACGACGATCATCGAGTCCGGCGTGGATATCCCGAACGTCAACACCATCATCATCGACAATGCCGACACCCTCGGCCTGACCCAGCTCTACCAGTTGCGCGGGCGCGTCGGCCGGAGCACCAACCGAGCCTATGCCTACCTGCTGCATCGTCCCCACAAGGCATTGAGCGAGGAAGCGCAGGAGCGCCTCGAAACGATCCAGGAGGCGACCGAGCTGGGAGCGGGGCTCCGGGTCGCCATGCGCGATCTCGAAATCCGGGGTGCCGGCAACATCCTCGGCGCCGAGCAGAGCGGCCACATCGCGACAGTCGGTTACGAACTCTACATGCGGCTGCTCGGCCAGGCGGTCGAGGAAGTCCGCTCGGGCGCGCCAGCCCAGGAGGACGGACCTGTCAGCCTCGATCTGCCGATGACCGCCCTGATCCCGGAGGACTACATTGCCGATACCGAGTTGAGGCTGAGTCTCTACCGCCAGATCGCGGCGGTCGTCACGCCCGATCAGGTTGGCCAGCTGGAAGACGAGCTGCGTGATCGCTTCGGGGACTTTCCGGAGGAAGTCGAACACCTCTTTGCGCTGATCCGCCTTCGTATACGGTCAGCGTCGCTTGGGATCGACTCCGTCGTCGAGCACGAGCGGGAGATCGTCGTGCGCCCGGTGCCGACGAGCCGGCTTGACCGCCGGCGTCTCGAGCGCGAGCTCGGCGGAGCGATCCGGATCACGCCGAACTCCCTGCGGATTCGCCTGCTTGAGCTCACGATGCCTTGGCAACGAGCGCTCGACATCCTGCTGGACGCGGTAGAAGAAAGCGCCGCCCGTTCGCTCTCCCACGCCGCGGACTGACCGCTACCGCTGGCTCAGCGTCGCGACGGTCGCGCCGTCACCGCCCTCCTTGTCGCCCGCATGCTCGGCGCGAACGACCACCGGATTGTCGCGGAGCAGCTCCCGCACCGCCTGACGGAGGGCTCCGGTTCCCTTGCCGTGAATGATCCGGACCCATGGCAAGCCGATCAGGTACGCGTCCTGGATGTAGTGCTCGATGATCGGCCCGATCTCTTCCACGCGATGGCCGCGGACGTCGATCTCTATGGGCACCGCCTCGGACGTCGACGTCTGTGTGATCCTTGGCGCCGATTCCACTGTCCGCCGGGCTCG
>CADCWJ010000825.1 GCA_902806365.1 uncultured Thermomicrobiales bacterium | reverse complement strand
CTCTCGTTCGGCTGGGGCGACGGAGGCGGCGGCCCTGATCGCCAGATGCTGGAGAACTACGCCCGGATCAAGGACTATCCGGTGCTGCCGCGCCTCCAGATGGGGAGAGTCGAGGACTTTTTCGCCAACCTCCCGACCGAGGGAGTCCCGACCTTCACCGGCGAGCTTTATCTGGAACTGCATCGGGCGACGCTGACGACGCAGGGGCTGGTCAAGAAGCTGAACCGGGAGTCGGAACATCGGCTCGTCGAAGCGGAGGCGTTCGCCGCGCTGGCGAGCCTGCCAACCGGTCGGACGGGTCTCCTTGGAGGTCGGCAGTCTGGTTCGGAGTATCCACGCGATCGCCTCGACCAGAGCTGGAAAAGCCTGCTGCTCAACCAGTTCCACGACATCCTGCCGGGATCATCGATCAACGAGGTCTATCAGGACACGCATCCCGCGCTGCGAGCAGTTGTCGCCACCGCCGAGGACATCCGCAACGGCGCGATCTGCTCGCTGACAGGAGCAGGCTCAGGGCTGGAGCCTGGTGGCATCGCCGTCGCGAACCCCGCACTCCAGTCCCGCCCGCTGACCGTTGCCGTGCCGGACGAGATGGCTGCCGGCGGCTTGCCCGCGAGCGTCAGGCAGAAGATCGAAGGCGGCGTGCTGCTCCACGATCCGGCGCGCCAGCTGGGAGCGTTTGAGGTGGTCGTTCCCCGTGGACATACGGAATCATCCGAGCCGACCGCGGCGGAGGTCACCGCCACGCGCAGTGGCTCCGGTTTCGTGATCGAGAACGATCTGGTCCATGTCGCGATCGGCGCCGACGGTACCCTCCACCGCGTCTTCGACAAGCGTGCCGACCGTGACGCGCTGAGCGACCGGGGCAATCAGCTCTGGGCGTATGTCGACCGGCCCCGGGCGTGGGACGCCTGGGACATCGATGAAACGTACGAGAACGCCGGGTTCGAACTGGCCGACGTCGAGTCGATCGAGATCATCGAATCCGGCCCGCTACGGGCGTCGGTGCGAGTCATCCGCGCCTGGCGTAACTCGCGTTTCGTGCAGACGTACCGCCTCTTGAGCGGTTCTGCCCGGATCGACATCGAGACCACAATCGACTGGCACGAGCGGATGATGCTGATCCGGGCATTGTTCCCGACCTCCGTGCACACGCACGAGGCGACCTTCGAGACGATCTTCGGTGTCCACAAGCGACCGACTCACCGGAACACCAGTTGGGAACGGGCTCGGTTCGAGGTCAGCGCCCACCGCTTCGTGGACCTCTCGGAACCTGCCTACGGAGTTGCCGTGCTCAATGATGGGAAGTACGGGCACAGCGTCGTGGGCGGCACGATC
The DNA here is from genome assembly GCA_902806365.1 of uncultured Thermomicrobiales bacterium. Lineage (GTDB taxonomy): Bacteria > Chloroflexota > Chloroflexia > Thermomicrobiales > UBA6265 > CADCWJ01. Next base: position 367 of record CADCWJ010000825.1, on the reverse strand, counting down.
GGGCTCAGTTTGGTGCGGGGCCCGCTCTCCCCCGATCCCTTCGCCGACGAGGGCGAGCACCGCTTCACGTACAGTCTCTTGCCGCATCAGGGGGACTGGATCGACGCGGGCGTTGTGCATGAGGCGCACGTGATCAACGCGCCACTGGTTGCAGTTCCTGTCGCGGGCGACGCGTCCGGGCTTCCTGCGCTGGTATCGATCGAGGGGGTCAGTCTCGGGTTCAGCACCCTGAAACGGGCACATGATCGAGACGGGCTGGTGTTGCGCCTGTACGAGCCGCACGGGATCGCGGGACGGACCGTGCTGACATTCAGCCGGGACGTGCGATCGGCGACCGCTGTGACGCTGCTGGAGGAGGATATGGACT
>CADCWJ010000824.1 GCA_902806365.1 uncultured Thermomicrobiales bacterium | reverse complement strand
GCAGTCGCCTGCTCAACGTCAATGCGGAACCTTTCCCCGTCCTGCTCGATGGGGGGAAAGGTGTTGTAGTGCGAGGGAATGATTGTCGGCGCCCGCAGCATCTCGACGGCGCGGAGGGCGTCCTTTGGCCCCATCGTGAAATGGTCGCCGATCGGAAGCACCGCCACATCGAGTCCTTCGTCCGCTATCAGTTGCATGTCGAGGAAGAGGCAGGTGTCGCCCGCGACGTAGGTTGACTTGCCGCCGAACCGCACGACGAGCCCAGCTGGCAGGCCAGCGGCAACGAACCCGTTGTCGGTCTGGAACGACGACGTGTGCCAGGCGGGCGTGAATTTCACGGAGCCGCCTTCGAACTCGACCGTGCCACCGTGGTTGGCACCAATGGCGTTCTCCACTCCCTGCAGACCGAGCCAGGTTCCCAGCTCGAAGGTTGCGATCACCGTAGCGCCGGTGCGCTTCGCGATCTCGATCGTGTCTCCAACGTGATCGTTATGGGCGTGGGTGAGGAGGATGGTGCTGGCGGCGAGATCGGCCGCTTCGACGGTGGCCGTCGGATTGCCGGTGATGAAGGGGTCGATCAGCACGGTCGTGCCATCCGACTCCAGCTGAAATGCCGCGTGTCCGAGAAAGGAAATCGTCAGAGCCATCGGGTTTCTCCATGACGAGCCGCAGGGCACTGGGTCGTTTCCACGCCGCACTCGCCATGCCGGGGATTCGGTGCGGTGGGCGTAACGCGCAGGGTCAGTGCTCGTAGGCGACCTCGCCATCGATGATCGTGAAATCGACATGCTGCGCCGCAAGCTCGTCTGCGGGAACCTCACGCAGGTCGGAGTTGAAGATCGTCATGTCCGCCAGCATTCCTGGTCGAATCGCGCCCTTCGAGGACTCGGAAAACGATGCGAATGCAGCATTCGCGGTATAGGCCAGGAGAGCCTCCTCGACGGAGACCGCTTCCTCGGGCCAGATCGGGTCACCGCGGCGATCGGTTCGCGAAACCATGGTCTGGATGCCCAGGAGCGGGTCGACGGTGACGACCGGAGCGTCGCTGCTGGCGGCGGCGGTGATTCCGCGCTCGGCGAACGTCTTCATCGCATAGGCATATCGAACCCGGTCCGGCCCGAGGTTCTGGAGATACACCGGCCGCATGTCGTAAAGAAACGAGGTTCCCGGGATGGGAACGACGCCGAGCCTGGCGATACGGTCGATCAGACCCTCGTCGACGATCGAGCAATGCTCGATGCGATGGCGTCGACCAGGTCGCGGATCAGCCGTGAACGCGGCCTCGTAGGCGTCGAGCACCTCCGCGACCGCCGCATCCCCGATCGCATGGATCCCGATCTGGAAGCCGGCGGCGTCGGCCCGCAGCACCCGTTCCCGAATCCCGGCCGGCGGGATCATCCAGAGCCCCCGGTTGTCCGGTTCGTCCTGATAGGGTAGGCGCATGCGCGCCGTGCGTCCGCCGATCGAGCCATCGGCGAACAGCTTGGCGGGGCCGATGCGAAGCCAGTCGTCGCCGAATCCGGTGCTGATCCCAAGCGACTCCAGCGCGTCGAAGGTGTCGTCGATGATCATCATCAGGTAGCTGCGCAGTGGCAACCGTTGTTCGGCCCAGAGCCGCTGATAGGCTCGGAACTCCTCCTTGCGGCGAATCCCCGCTTCGGTGGCGCTGGTGACGCCATGCCGGCGAAACTCCAGGCCACCCCGGATCAGCGCGTCCGCGATCTCGTCCTCGGTCGCCTCGGGCTGCAAGCCGGCGACGGCCGTTGCAGCGGACTCGCGGAGGACGCCGGTCGGCTCGCCATGGGCGTCGCGATCAATCGTTCCGTCGGGTGGATCGTGGGTGACGGGTGTGATGCCAGCCAGGTTCAGGGCGACAGAGTTGGCGACCGCAATATGGTGGCAGCTTCGCCACAGCAGCACCGGATGATCGGGAGCCACCCGATCGAGATCGAACCGGGTGGGGTGGCGGCGCTCCCGCAAAAGCGCCTGATCGTAGCCCTGTCCGACGATCCACGAGCCGGCGGCGCGCGAACGAGTTTCGGCGCTGACCAGTGACAGGATTCGGTCGATCGAGGGCGCAACGTCGACGCTCAGGTCGACCTGGCCCTGGGCGAACCCCACGCCCATGATGTGGGCGTGCGCATCGTCCAGACCGGGACAGGCAAGCCGACCAGCGAGATCGATGTCGGGAGCTCCCCGGCCCGCCGCCTCGGCCGCTGCCCCAACCGCCGCTATCCGGCCCCGATCGATCAAAACGGCATCGACGAGCGGATCGTGCGGGTCCATCGTCAGGATCGGTCCACCATGGATCAGGAGCGGGGAACGCATCAGCCGAGCCATGTTCACGACAGCCGTTCGGTATTCGACTTCCACCACAGGGCGAGGTGGTCAGCCCGCGCGATCCAGACGTCGCCACTCGCGATCGTTTCGTCCAGGAACCGGACGATGGCGTCCGCGAACCCCGGCCGGCCGGCGATGTGCGGATGAAGCACGACCGTCATCAGACTTCCCTCGGCGCGGACCGAGGCAAGACTCGCGGACCAGGCTTCGAGGAGCAACGACGGGGGCCCGGGATGGCGAGGGTGAAACCAGGTGGCATCGATCCAGTAGGGCGAGAGCGGGATTCGCACACTCGACTCATCGAAGTCACCTTCTCGGACGATGACGGGCGTGTCCCCACCCGCGCCGGTCATGATCCAGGGTGGCGTAGAACCGGGTCGTGGCGCCCCGGATGTCGGGTCCACGATATCGATGGTTCCGAGTGGGAGCGACTCGATATACCCCGGGCGCGGCTGTCCCGTAATCTTCGCGAGCAGGTCCGAGGGGGACTTCGAACCGGGGGCGGACGTCAGCGACGCGGTGCTCCAGGAAAGCTCGTGGCCGCGCTCGTGGGCGGCTCTCGCCAGTTGCGGGTGACTCGCCAGTGCCTGGGCGGTCCAGCCGGTGGTCGCCTCGATCCCAAGGTCGTCGCAGGTCCGGAGCAGCCGGGGAAGCCCCGTGGCGGCATAGTCGAGCCCGAGCGCAGGTCCACCGTCATCCACGGCATGAGGATCGTGGGCGTCGACATGCACGACGACGATCAGTGCCGCCCGATGTTGCGCGGGCCAGACCGCGGCGGTTGTGATCTCGCTGTCACTCACAGGCGGTTGCTTTCCATTCGGCAGCGGTGATCGCGGCCAGTTCCGAGCTGGTGATTGGGATCAACATGATTCGACCGTCCACCATATCCGTGCTTCCAATTGTGGGAAATGACCCTCGAAAGACCACCCAGCGGGAGGACGGGGACAGCGCTTCCTCCATGACGTCGATTCAGGCCTTGGTGGGCAGTTTTCGTGACTTTTTTCGGGCATTAGCCGATGGGAGCGTTTCCTTTTGATGGCCGTTGCGTGTGGCGTCGCTATGGATGGCGGTCGCGAGGTTTGAGATTGCGCTGGCGAGAGTGTCGACCTCCTCCTCGGTGTTCCACCATCCGACCGAGGCACGGGCAACCGCCGGACCAGGCGGAGCAGCGACATAACGGATGGTGAATCCCTTGTCGTAGAGTTTGTCCGCCACGGCGGCAGGGTCCAGATCGGGGATGTTGAAGCAGACCAGGCCACCGATCCGGCCCTTCGGTGAGTGGACGGTGACGCCATCCATGCCGGAGAGACGTTTCAGCAGACGAGCCCCGAGCTGGCCGGACCGTGCGAACGCCCAGTCAGCGCCGACGTCCTCAAGCAAAAAGGTGATGGCGGCCTTCAGGCCCTCCACCGCCGCCGGGTTGCATTCGCCCATCTCGTACCGCCTGGCGCCGGGGGCGGGCAGGAAAAAGCCGGTCGGGTCGTACTGCCCGTAGCGGACCGATGAAGGCGCGAAGTCGACAAAGCGATCGCGGCGAATGAAGACGGCGCCGGTGCCCTCGGGACCGCCAAGCCATTTCTGGCCCGAGATGGTATAGGCGTCCGCGCCGGTCGCCGGGATGTCGACCGCCACTTGCCCGACCGACTGTGCGCCATCGACGACCAGAAGCAGATCGTTTTCGCGGGCGAGGGCGGAGATCGCGGGCAGGTCGACGACGACACCGGACGACCAGAGAACGTGCGACAAGGCAATGACCCTGGTGTTCGGTGAGATCAACCGCGAGATGACGCCGGCAATATCCCCGGCGCCGTCTCCGATCTCGGCGATCCGAATCCTGATTCCGTAGCGGTGACTTAGCAGTGCGAGCGGCATGTAGAGGCAGGGATGCTCCAGCGATGTCGTGATCACCTCGTCGCCGGAGCTCCAATCGAGCCCGTTGAGGGCGATGTTGAGCCCATCGTTGGTGCTCTGGGTGAGCGCATATTCCTCGGAGTTTCCACCAAGGAGACGAGCCAGCAACGCCCGGACCTTGTCGGCCTGAACAGCGTGGTCCTGATATACGCCAGGCACGATGCGTCCCTCGTTGAGCTCTTGCTCGGCCTTTCGCACGATCGCGTCGTGGACCACCCTCGCGATCGGGCCGTTGGTTCCGGCGTTGAAATAGCCGGTGGCTGTCACGGCGGGGAGTTGTGCGCGGAGGCGCTCGAGCTTGCGGGTGTCAGCATCCTTGACCAATAGACCCTCTTTCACAGGTGCTCGGGTTGAGATTCAATTCAGGACGTAGCGACGGCGAGCGCCTGATCGAGGTCCGCCAGGATATCTTCGACATCCTCGATGCCGGCCGACAGGCGGACGAGATTGTCGCGAATGCCGATCGCCTGGCGCTCCGCGCTCGTGAGCGCGCGGTGCGAGCTCATCGCGGGATAGAGTACGAGAGAGTACACATCGCCAAGCGTGGTGGCGGGGACGCAGAGTTTCAGCGCATCCTGGAAGCGGAAAACCTCCGCCCGCGATGCAGACGCGATCTCGAACGAGAGCAGACCCCCCCGGCCCTCGCCGGTGAAGACCGAGGGCGTCTGCCCTGGCGAGAGACATGGGTAGTGGACGCGTTCGATTCGCAGGTCCGCGTCCATCCACTCGGCGATCGCCCGTGCGTTCTCGCTCTGCTGGCGGACGCGAAGGTGCATTGTCTTGAGACCGCGGAGGGCAAGCCAGGCGTCGAATGGTCCGGCCAGCGCTCCGAGCAGCTTGGCCTGTTCCCGGAGAACCGACGCGTGACGCGCGGACGTCGCCACGACGCCACCGGTCGTATCACCGTGACCGCCGATGAACTTCGTCGTCGAGTGGACAACGATATCGGCGCCGAGCGTTGCTGGCTGGACGATCACGGGAGAGGCGAATGTGTTGTCGATAATGGAAACCGCGCCAGTGTCCCGGGCGATTGCGGTGACCCCAGGAATGTCGGTGACCCGGATCAACGGATTGGAGATCGTCTCGGCGAAGATCACCGCGGGCTCAATCTCCTCTGCCATGCGCCGTACCCGCGAAAGGTCGTGGATATCGACGAACGTCGTCTCGATCCCGTTTTGGGCCTTCATTGCGCGGAGAAGGGCGTGGGTTGCCCCGTAGAGATCCTGGGACGCCAGAATGCGGGAACCGGAAGAGGAGGCGCAGAGGATGGCTGCCTGAATAGCCGCCATGCCCGAGCCGTAAGCAACCGCCTGCTCGGTGCGCTCGACGGCGGCGATCGCCATTTCAAAGGCGCGCACGGTCGGGTTCCCATAGCGGGAGTAGACGTATCCGATGGAGTTATCCTCGAATACGGCGTCGAGCTCGTCGGTGGTTTCGTAGCTATAGGCCGTCGCGACATGAATCGGTGCCGCGGTCGGGACCGCGTTTCCGGTACCGAGCGCCTTGCCGGCATGGACACTGAGCGTGCGGGCCTTGAACGAGTCGAGGGTGCTTCGCGGTGGCGGCATGCAATCGGCTTTCGACGTCGGGGATCGAGCGGGGAGCGCCGTTTGGAACGGCTGGCTGACACCGCAGTCTATGATCCGCTCCGGGCGGCGTCAACTGACGAAGGCTCCTTCTCTCCCGGGTTCCGGAGATGGGACCATGTCATGATCTCCATTCGGAAGGACGGGATTGAGGGGTGAGCGTGAGAGAAGCGAGTGGTGATGGGTGAACGCAGCGCATCGGAAGACCAGTTTCTTGGAGTGTTGCTGGGCCTCGCTATCGGGGATGCCCTGGGACGACCGCTGCGCGGGCTGTCGGCCGGGGAGATTGCCGAGCGTCATGGAGCGGTGGCGGAGTACATCCGGACCGATCCGGACGCGTCCGGATCACCTGGAGAAATAACGGACAAGACCGAGATTTGCCTCTGCATCGTCGAGTCGCTGACCACGAACGACGGACTCATCGATCCGGTCAACATCAACGCCAGGATGACGTTTCTCGTTCGCGGCCCGTCGCGAGCGTATATGTCGGAGGCGGTGATCGCCGGAGTCGAGCGCGCGGGGGACCACGAAGGACAGGTACTCGACGATCGAGAGGATGTGCCCGAGCTGGCGGTCGCGACCCGTGGAGTGCCGATCGGGTTGTTGCATGCGCTCGGAGCCTACGACGAGGCGACCATCCGGCGTGAGGCGGCAACCCTCGCTCGCCTCACGCATGCCGGAACGATGCAGGCGGAGCTGACAGCGCTGGTGGCACTGGCGGTCTGCAATGCGGCGCGGGGAAAGGGAAGCCGCGTCGAAAGCGGCGCTGACGAACTGTCAGCCCTGATCGCCGATATCGCCGGGTTGGTGGAGCAGGCCAGGCACTTCGAGGATGCCGTCGTCGCGACGATTGGCCGCGGGGGCGAGACCGATACGAGCGGGGCCGTGGCGGGCGCAGTCGCGGGCGCGCGCTTCGGGGCGAGCGGTATTCCGCAGGGGCTGATCGACGGGCTCGACGCACGCATCTACCTCTCGATGGCAGCTCCCTGGTTTTATCGCACGGCGCTGCGACGGGCGGGAACCGTGATCGACCTGCGCGCCGTCGAGTAGCTGCGCGCTCTCCGTCGCTCCAGGTCGGCTGGCACTCTCGGCGGGAGAGTGCCACTCAGGGTGGAAGTCCCGCAGCGGGAGGCTATACTGGAGATCGTACCGGTGCGGACGCCTCTCGGGGCGAAAGCGCTGATGATTTGTCCCTTCCGCGGCTGAGCGTGCCGCCGATCTCCCAAAGCAGGACCATGGCCGAAAAACGCGACTACTATGACGTGCTCGGGGTGTCCAAAACCGCAACTGATGGCGAAATCAAGCGGGCTTACCGGACGCTGGCGCGAAAATATCACCCCGATGTGAACAAGGAAAATGGCGCCGAGGACCTCTTCAAGGAATTGAACGAGGCTCATGAGGTGCTGTCCAATGCCGATCGTCGAGCCGCCTACGATCGGTATGGTCACGCCGCGAACGGCGCCGGCCGCGGTGATCCGTTCGGCGGTTTCGGGGGTTCGCCCTTCACCGACATTTTCGAGAGCTTCTTTGGCGGGTCCTCGACAGGCGCCCGTCGCAGCGCCGCGCCGCCGCGCGGTGGTGATATCCAGGTAACGATTGGACTCACGTTCGAGGAAGCGGTCTTCGGCGCGGAGAAGGATGTCGAGATCGATCGGCTGGAGACCTGCGAGGCGTGTCACGGGTCACGGATGAAAGACGGCAAGGCCCCGCCATCGTGCGGCACCTGCGGCGGTTCCGGGGAAGTCCGGAGCGTTCAGCAGACCATACTCGGGCAATTCATGACCGCCGGACCTTGTCCGACGTGCCACGGCGAAGGGGTGACGATTACGGAGCCGTGTGAGGTCTGTCGGGGGAGGGGCCGCAGCCGCAACTACCGGACGATTTCGGTCACGATCCCGGCCGGAATCGATGACAACGCGACGTTGCGACTGAGTGGTCAGGGTGAGGATGGGCCGGCGAACGGCATCGCCGGCAACCTGTACGTCAAGGTCCGCGTTGAACCGCACAAGTATTTCGAACGACACGGCAAGACGCTGCAGAGCCAGGTGGGAATCAATATCGCGCAGGCGGCGCTTGGTGACGAAATCGAGATCGACACGATCGACGGAGCGGTGGCGTTCCGGATTCCGCCAGGAACGCAATCCGGCCAGCAGTTCCGCCTCCGCCAGAAGGGAGTTCCGGACATTCGCGGCGGTGAGCGTGGGGAGCAACTGGTGACGATTCAGGTCGTCGTGCCAAAAAAGCTTTCCGACGATCAGCGGGAGCTGTTCGAACGGTTGGCATCCAGCCTGGGCAAGGAAGTTACGCAGCAGCCGAATGGTCGGGGGTTCTTCGACCGGGTCAAGG
>CADCWJ010000823.1 GCA_902806365.1 uncultured Thermomicrobiales bacterium | reverse complement strand
TTCGAGAGGTACCCGTGGACGCCATTCTCGATCACGTCTGGCAGCTCGGTGGTGGCGAGCGCCACGACAGGCATGCCGATCGTCATCGCTTCGATCACGGCGAGCGGCAGGCTGGTGTACCGGCAGGGGCTGAACAGAAAGCGATAGTCCGCAACCACGCGGTGGAGACGGGGATAGGGGATGTCGCCGAGCCCGTCGAGCCCCTCGTTCCCGAATCCGGCGAGCTGGATCGGGACGTGGCGTCGTGCTTCCAGGAAGAGATCGAGCCCGACCTTCCGGCCGCGACGCGGCATGCTGTTGATCGCCGTGATGCCCTGGGGGAGAGTGCCCCGGTAGGTCGCTTCCGGATCGATCGCGACGCTGTGCTCGATCACGCGCGTGGGCGTCTCTCCGTTGTCCCACATCAGACGGTTGAAGCGGGTGACGTGGACCAGCAGCCCGTGAGGATCAGCGAACGGATGGCTGCTGCTGACAGGATCGGGGAAGGGCGTGTTGTGTTCCAGATAGATGCGTGGGAGACGACGCTGGGCAGGGCTGAGAATCTTGGCCGCGTCCTCGGTGAGGTTGCGGAGCGACTGGAAGAGCACCAGGTCGAGATCGAGATCGCGAACGTCTGCCGCCGGTACGTCCCGGACCGATGGCGGGAAGTCCGCCGTGCCGCGGCCACCGTACCCTTCGGGTGCACCCGCCTCGAGCGGCAGGATCCAGTCGTGCTCCAGGTGGGCGAGCGCGGTGAAATACGAGCCGTGAATCGGCCAGGTCAGGATACGCAGGCGACGCAAGGATGCTCCCGTCCTTCTTCGACTTCGGATGATGACCCAGGCTACAGGCGCTGGTACTCCTCCAGGTCGAGCACGAACACGGTCGCGGCGGCGGGCTGCGAGGCGCCCGAGTCCGGCGGGGCGGAACCCGAGCGGGCGTGCCTCCGGATCAGGTCGAGGACCTTGTCCACCTGCTCCTCATCGGCGCCGATCATGAGCGTGGTGTTGCCACGGCGCAGGAACCCGCCAGTGCTGGCCAGCCGGGT
>CADCWJ010000822.1 GCA_902806365.1 uncultured Thermomicrobiales bacterium | reverse complement strand
TTGCGTATCCTGATAATCTTGGTCAAGGGCAAAGGATCTTCGTTCACCGGGACCTTCGGCAGCGATAGCAACTCGATCAACCGCACCCGCCGTGGCATCGAGAAGACACTGTTCCAGTTCACCGTGATCTGGGGTGTCGTGTTCGTCGTAGCGGCCGTCTTCAGCAGTTTCATCAACTGATCACCGTCCGCCTCTCTCGACCGGAAGGGAGACGGGGGGTATACTCGATGGTAGGACGATGCGTAACCGCGCTCGGGCGCGACGCGCGAGGAGAGATCTGAACCATGGGCGGATTGGGCTGGCAGGAACTCACGATCATCTTGGTCATCGTCATCATCATCTTCGGGGCCGGTAAGCTACCCGAGATCGGTGGTGCGCTCGGCAAGGGCATCAAGGAGTTCAAGGTCAACACCAACGACGATGCGATCGATTCCAAGTCGACCACCGTCGTGTCCTCGACGAGCCGTGACGATGCCGAGGCTCCCCGCGTGGTCGAGCGCCGCGAGGTGCGCGCCGACGAGATCTAGCTCTATCTACGGGTCCTGGGCACCGTACCCGACTACGGGACCAAGCGCGAGAAGGGCGGCCCTAACTGGGCCGCCCTTCTCTTGCGCATCGGGTAAAGACAGGTGGGTCACGACTGGTTTTCGTCCTCCCGGAAGAAGCCGAAGATCGTCGTACCCTTGGCCGGCGTGGCGCCATTCGAGGCTGTCGCGATCTCGCTGACCTCCCCCATCAATTCGATGAAGGTGATCCGAGCCAGTGGGAAAATGAACGCCTTGGCGTCCGGTTCGACGTAGGGGACCATCTTACCGTCCTTTCGTCGGACGTTGCGGACGACGATGTATTGCTGAGTCGTGGCCGGCATCTCGGCGAGATCACCGACGATCGCGTCCTCGCCAACGAAGTGGATGATGGCAGTCAAGGCCATTGTGCGCTCCTCCTGAAATCTGGTGGTTGGACACCACATTGCCGGACGCAGTTCCGGTTGTCTTCGTGGCGTTCGGCGTTACCAAGGTTTGGAGAATGGTTCGTCAGATCGTCCGATGGATGGCATATACGGAGTTGTCCAGGCTGCCGACGATGATGTGGTCGGCCGTGACCAGCGGCCGACAGACGATCGGCTTATCGGTTCCAACCTGCCACTTCGTGGAGCCGTCCTGCCGGTTGAGAGCCCGGAGCACACCGTCCGCGCCGCCGACATAGAGCAGCTCACCATCGATCACAGGTGACGAGGTGATCTGGCGACAGAGTTTTTCCTGCCAATTCACCATTCCCGTCTGACCGTCGAGGGCATAGAGCACCCCGTTGGCGGCGGGAACGTAGATGGTGTCATCCATGGTCGCAGCCGTGGCGATGATGGGCTTCGGCGTGTGGAACGTCCAGTTCCCTCGCCCGGACTCTCGGTCGAAAGTGCGGATAGTCCCGTCCATCGTTCCGACCACGTAGCGACGGCCCATTCGTACCGGTGAGGCAACGACCGCGGCGTCGCACTGGGCCCTCCACCGTAACTTGCCTGACTCCGCATCGAGCGCATATAGATATCCGTCGTCGGAACCAAACACGAGCTGGCCTTCGTCGATGATCGCGCTGGACCGAACCGGACCCCAGGTGCGGTGTCGCCAGATAACCGTTCCCTTGAGCCGATCTAGCCGATACACGAACCCGTCGTCGGAACCGATATAGCAGCTCTTGTCGTCGACGCGAGGGGACGAGCGGATCGGCATGGTGGAGCGGAAGGTCCAGGCGTTGCGACCTTGCTGACGAGTCACGCCGTAGACGTTGTGATCTTCCGAGCCGAAGATCAGCAACTCGCCCGCGACGGCCGGTCGTGATACGACGCCTCGCTGGGTGCGAAATTTCCACCGGACCGTGCCGTCCGTCTCGTCAAGGGCGTAGACGTGGTGGTCGTAGGAGCCGACGTAGATGGCCCCCCCGGCATGCGACGCCGATCCACGCACCTCGTCGCCGGTCGTTCGGACCCAGTCGATCCTCTCGCTGCCGCTCCGCACCTCCGCCGTGTCCGTCGATCTGTGGGGCTGCGTGCCCGAAATTACCGATCGATCCAGGTGGTCCAGACCCGCCGTGGAGAGGATGCCCGAGCCGGACGAGCGTTCGCGCCGGTGGGGCGCGAGCGGAGTCAACAGTCCTGATCCTGTGGAGCGATCACGTCGGTCTGCTGCTGATGTCGGGTTAGATCGGCTACCCCGATCTCGGACCTCCGCCAGGGCGCTGCGTAGCTCCTCGACGCTCCCGTACCGATCGGCGGGGGAGTAACTGACTGCCCGCAAGATGACTTGCTCGAACTCGGGACTCAACTGGGAGTTCAGTCGTCGGGGAGGTCGTTGGGCAAAGGTGAATGGCGTCTCTGAACGGGGATCGGACCCGGTGCTGAGGTGGTGAAGGGTCGCGCCGAAGGCGTAGATGTCACCCCGGACATCGGCGATGCCGCGGTATTGTTCGGGCGGGGCGTAGCCCTCGGTCCCGATCATCGTTCCCTTCTGCGACGGAGCGAAGGTGCGCGCGATACCGAAGTCGATCAGGGCGATCCGACCGTCAGGTCGTGTCATCACGTTGCTAGGCTTCATGTCCCGGAAGATGATCGGTTCGGGCTGCTGGCCATGCAGGAATCCCATCACGTCGCAGAGTTCTAGGCCCCACCGGATAAGGTCCTCCTCTGGGAAGGGACCCCCGCGCTGACTAAGTAGCGATTCGAGATCGTGGCCTTGGATGAGCTCAAGGACCAGGTAGATCGACCCTTGGTGCTCGAAGAAGTCGTAGATGCGGGGGATCGCGACATGGGTGAGGGTCGCCAACAGGGCCGCCTCGCGCTGGAAGTTCGTCAGGCGGAGCTGGCGGACCCGGGCATCGTCCCCGACGTTGAACATCTCTTTGATGGCACACTGCCGATCGACCCCGGCAAACCGGAGGTCCCGGGAACGGTAGACCGTGCTCATCCCGCCAATGCCGAGGATCTCTTGGATGCGGTAGCGCCCCTGCAGGATCGTCCCGGGCTTCAGCGTGTTCGGCCGCCCGGTGACGACGGAGTGCCGCGGCTCTCGCGCCTCGGCCGGGACGTACCCCGCCTCAGGCGTCTTTGTCGCTTCGGCCACGCTCGCTCCTTGTTCAATCGGGGACGAGCGCATTGCTGACGCGCGACTCGTCCTTTCCATTGTAGGGAAATTTCCCGACTGTTGGCACCCCCGCGCGCGGCCCGGTGACGGGAGTTGGGTCTTTAGTACCGGGTAGACACCATCTGGGTCGGGAGGTGCGTTCGCCGCGCCCACCTGCCACGATTCGGCCCGCCGCGGCATCAGCAGCGGCTCCGGTTCGGACCGGTGGAGAGCCGTTGTGCTACCGTGACCGCATACGCTGGAGGAGTTCCGTCCCGACCCGGGCCGGGGAGCCCTTCCTCTCCGGACGAGGCCTAGGTTGGGATGACGATGGACAGAGAACACCCGGTGACCCGGCGCGATGCCCCCCATTTTGGGGCACCGACCGAGGGTGACCATTACGAGATCACGGCGGTGGACGACCAACTCACCGGTGCGGAGGCCGATCTCCGGCCGCGGTCCCGCTCTGGAGCGGGGCGAGCCATCCGAGAGGTGGTCGAGACGGTCATCTTGGCAGCGGTCATCTTCGTGGCCGTCCGGGCCGTCGTCCTGAACTTCAAGGTCGACGGCAGCAGCATGGTGCCGAATTTGGTAGACACCGAGATGCTGCTGGTCAACCGCAACGTTTACTTCCATTTCGACCGCAACGACCTGCTCAATATCCTCCCCGGCGATGACCGGGAAGGCGAAGACGTCATCTATCTCTTCCACCCACCCGAGCGCGGGGACATCATCGTCTTTGACCCGCCCACGGCCCGTCCGTCGGAGCAGCCCTACATAAAACGGGTGATCGGCCTACCGGGAGACACCGTCGAGATCCGCAACGGCAGCGTGTTCATCAACGATGTAGAAGTCGATGAACCCTACATCGCGGATGGCATCACGGGCTGCACGACCGAGCGGTTCTGCGGACCGGTCACCGTGCCGGATGGAACGGTGTTCGTCCTCGGTGACAATCGGAACAACAGCACCGATTCCCGGGCATTCGGCCCGGTTTCGGTCGACGACATCATTGGCAAAGCATGGTTGACCTATTGGCCGATGGAACACTTGGACATGGTTCCCCACTACGACTACCCGGAGCTCGCCGGGTAGTCACGCAGTTGGGTGGTGCCTCAAGTCCTGTCACCCATCGACCGGTCTCTCAGGCCTAACAGCCGTCCGGGTCGAGCGACGCGAGGCGACTGAATCTTCGTGCCCTGTTTAATGAGATGGGGACCAGGCCCGCTTACCTGTTCCGCGAGGTCAAGTAGTCCTTCATCAGATCGGCGGTTGCCCCATGCCCCGGGTCGACGGACCAATCCGATAGGGAAGTCGAGCGAGTGGTCACGGTCCCCGGATTGCGACAGATGGTCGTCCGAGTTCCTCGCGGAGACCGGGCACCGGTGTAGAATATAGAGTGTCGGTCGATGGATCACCCCGCGTCAGCCCCACTCCATCCTCGCCCGCGCGGAGCCGTCCGCAACACCGCGCACCATGACCCCACCGCTTCGGATGGAGGACACGGACGATGATCGAGACCGTCGTCGAGAGCATCCGCGTCAGCCTCGTCAACCAGAACCGGGTCGTCATCCTCAAGGAGGTCGACGGGCCGCGCCATCTCCCGATCTGGATCGGCGTCTGGGAAGCCGAGGCAATCGCGATGGAGATCCAAGGCGTCAACGCGGCACGACCCTTGCCGTACGACCTCGTCAAGTCGATCGTCGCCGACCTAAATGGACAGATAGAGCGCGTCCTGGTCTCCGACCTGACCGACGAGATCTATTACGCGACCATCGTGCTCCGGCACGGCGATCGTACGGTGGATATTGACGCACGTCCCAGCGACGCGATCGCCATCGCGGTCCGTGCCAAGGTACCTATCCTCGTCTCGGAGCGCGTGATGGATCGGGCGTCCCTCGTGCCCGACGGGGATGATGATGAAGACGAGTCCGCCACGCCAGCGACTGTGGAGGCCGACGCCACCGCCGGTGGCGCACCCGATGACGAGCGGTTGACCGTCTTCCGAGACTTCATCAATACGCTCGACCTCGAAGATTTCGACAAGCGGTCCAAGGGGTAGCGACGGCGAATGCCGCCAGGCCACCTGGACCCAAGCCAGGAGTGAGTCGTCTCACATGGAGAATTCGGTTCCCGACCGCCAGATCAAGCAGAAGGTCATCGATCGGATGGGTCGCTGTGGCGTTTGCCACCACACGTTCGTCCCCGACGATGTGCACGTCGTTTCCCGAAAGCCAGCTATGTGGACGATGGTGGTGGAGTGCGAGGAGTGCCACGCCCGGTCGTTCGTCGCCGCCGTGCTGGACGATGGCGATCCTCGCGAGGCGAAGGAGGCGCTCCAAGACCTCAGCCGTTCGGAGTTCGACGGCGACCCTGCCGTCGGCGTCCTTGGCCGCGGCGATGATGAGTCATTTGACCCGACCCCGCCCCTGCCGGTGGTGACGACCGACGATGTCATCGATGTCCACGAGTTTCTCAGCAGCTTCGATGGCGATTTCAACGCCCTGTTCGCCCGGGGATAATGTGGGGAGCGAGCGCCCCTCATCGCTTTGACGGTGCCTCCAAGCGTACCTATACTCGCCATATGTCGTCCCGGGCGCGGGAGTTTGCTGCGCCCGGGACCTGTTCGGCACGGCATCGGAGCACCGCGTGTCTCACCCCGTCTCCACCGCCCCTTCCTCTGAGATCGACCTTGCGGTGGTGCGGGAGCTCCTTTCGCATATCCAGCCCTCCGATCACCAGGAGGCTCAGGAACTCATCCTCGCGGCTCTCCAGGAAATCAACGAACACTTCGGTTGGGTTTCGATCGACGCCGCCCGACTGGTTGCGGACCACCTCGGCACGACCGAGAACCGCGTCTATGGGTTGCTCACCTTCTACGCGGACTTCCGGACAGAACCCCGTGGCAAGCATTTCATGTTGGTCTGTCACGGGATGTCCTGTTACGCCTTGGGGTCCCAGCGACTCGTGCAACATCTCCAGGACGGATACGGCATCGGAGATGGTGACACCACGGCCGACGGTGAGTTGACGATCCAAGTCGTCAACGGGTGCCTGGGTGTGTGCGATCGCGCCCCATTCGTCAAGCTGGACCAAGATTTCCACGGTGACCTCACCCCGGATCGGCTCGACGCCGTCCTCGGCCAGGCGTTCTCACGCGGCACGACTCGGGAGGTTTAGCTGATGTCCACGTCCGCAACGCACGCTACCCCGTCAGGCACCCTCCCGCACCCGGACTCGGGCCTGCAACGGCTGACGAGTCGCGGTGACTTTGAGGCATTCCGCGCCGCCGCTGAGCGGCGCTGGGACGAGATGTGGTCGGCTGACCAGACCGTCGTCAGCGTCGGGGTAGACAGTTCGTCGCTCGCGAAGGGTGCGATTGAGGTCCTTGCCGCCTGTCGCCGCGAATTGTCCGGTAGCGCCGCCATCGTGCGCGAGGTCAGCGGCAATGGTGCGATGTGGATAGAGACCTGGGTCGAGGTCAAGCGCCCGGACCAACCGCCAATCGTGTACGCAAACATTGAACCGGCGGAGGTTCCGGCATTGTTGGCCGGAGCGCTGGAACACCGGGCGCTCGGCGTTCGCGATGGTGCCGCATTCGAGTCGGTCCCGTCATTGGATGACCACCCGTTCTTCCGCCACCAGGAGCGCATCGTCCTCCGGAACGTCGGCGTGATCGAACCCGAGTCGATCGAGGACGCCATGGCCCGTGGCGCCTACAGCGCGTACTTCCGGGTCCTTTTCGACATGTCGGCCGAAGAGGCGATTGCTGAGGTCGCCGCCTCCGGCCTCCGTGGCCGGGGCGGGGCGGGGTTTCCGGCTGGGATCAAGTGGGAGAGTGGGCGGAAGGCGAAGGCGCGCCCCAAATTCGTGATCTGCAATAGTCACGAGGGCGAGCCGAACGTCTACAAGGACCGCCGGATCCACGAGGGCGATCCCCACCGGATCCTCGAGGGCATCCTGATCTCGTGCATCGTGTGCGGCGCAGAGCGCGGATACAACTACATCGGCGGTGAGTACCCGCTCGCGATCCAGCGATTCCGCAAGGCGGTCGCCGACGCCGAACGGCTCGGCCTGATCGGCCAGAACGTGCTCGGTTCCGGCAAGTCGGTCGCCTTCCGCGTCCGGACCGGCGGTGGCGCTTACATCTGTGGCGAGGGTTCCGCCCTGATGTTCTCCATCATGGGCGTTCGTGGCCAGCCTCGGACCAAGCCCCCCCGTTCCGTCGAGGAGGGCATCTGGAAGCGCCCGACCATCGCCAACAATACCGAAACCCTGGCCAATATCCCCGACATCATCATGCGCGGGGGGGAGTGGTTCGCGGCCATCGGCACAGAGGGCAGCAAGGGCACGAAGCTGATGACCGTCCAAGGTCCCGTCAAGACGATGGGCTTGGTCGAAGTGCCGATGGGCATCTCGCTTCGGACCCTTGTCGAAGAGGTTTGGGGCGGGATGCGGGACGGGTCGA
>CADCWJ010000821.1 GCA_902806365.1 uncultured Thermomicrobiales bacterium | reverse complement strand
TGCCCCACGGAATGTTCTTGGCACCGGCGACATGGCCCGCCCGCTGGGCACCCTCCTGCGGGTAGCCGATCGCGTGCAGCAACTCGCCCGTGTATTCCTGTGGCGAGCGGACGTCGATCAACGATGGCGCACCGGATTCGACCTGCCGCAGCACATCATCGCGAAACGCCCGGATCGAGGAGTCAGGATCCTGCGCCGTGTAGGAGCCCCGGGGATGCGCGGCGGGCTGTCGTGTGTATGGCCGGCCCTCCGCTTCCCACTTGACGCGGCCACCGTCGAGGATGCGCGCATCCTCGTGACCGTAGTACTTGAACAGCCAGAAGGCATACGTCGCGTACCAGTTGTTGCGATCACCATAGAAGACGACCGTCTTGTCGTTGCTGATGCCGCGCTCTTCGAGCATAGCTTCGAAGGCGGCCTTGTCGACGAAGTCCCGTTTCACCGGATCCTGCAGATCGGTGTGCCAGTCCAGGTTGACCGCGCCCGGAATATGTCCGATCTCGTAGAGCATGATGTCTTCATCAGACTCCACAATCCGGATTGCCGGGTCGTCGAGATGATCGGCCAGCCACTGGGTGGAGACGAGCACTTCAGGATGGGCGTAGGATGAGAATTGCGGCTCGACCGGGTGCGTAGTGGTCTCTGTCATGTCATTCTCCGGGAGGGGTCAGGCGGTCGGGTCGGTGGCGCTCGCGAGGCATCGGGCGTTCTTTCGTTCCAGCCCAGGTCGCTTTCCTTTGGAAAGCATTATACCGTGAATGGATCTGCGGGTTCACCGGAGTGCGCGTGATCGTGTCGCCGTTGTCTCCGCCGCAAGCCATTCTCGACAGTGCGACCGGACTAGGTGCTCGATGCGCTCTTCCCATCCATCGACCGCGGCGTCCACCCGGATCAGCCGGGGATTCTTTCGGAACCAGGTCTGCTGATGCCGCACCATCGATGCGAGTCCGTCTCGATCCGTTGGACGGTCTCCGCCTCGGTCGCGTGGCCAGCGATCAACGGGAGCACCTGACGGTAGCCGATCCCGCTGAATGCGGGCGCGGTGGCGGGGACGCCGTCGGCCAGCAGAGCCCGCACCTCCTCGACGAGGCCATCCCGCATCATCTGGCGCGTGCGCCGGGCGATCCGCTCGTGGAGCACATCGCGGGGCAGCCAGAGCTCGATCTCGAGTGGGTCGAAAGGGACGGGACGTTTGCCCTGCAGCACGGACATCGGCTCGCCTGTCGCATCATGGATCTCCAGCGCCCGGATGATGCGGCGGAGATTCCGGCCCGAACGCGCGGCGGACTCGGGATCGACCTGCCGGAGTCGTTTCGCGACCGATTCGACACCATTCGCCGCCGCCTCGCGTTCGAGCTGGTGGCGGAGCGGTTGGTTCGGCTGGACACGGGGGATCGACCACCCTTCGACCACCGCATTGACGTACTGGGCCGTCCCGCCAACGAGCAACGGAACGTTGCCGCGCTGGTGGATCTGCTCGATCAGCTCCATCGCGAGATCCTGGAACATCGCCAGCGACATCGGTTGGTCCGGGCTCAGGATGTCGATCAGGTGGTGGGGAACGGATTCGCGATCACGCGGCGGCACCTTCGCGGTGCCGATGTCCATCCCGCGGTAGAACGAGCGGGAATCGGCGTTGATGATCTCGACCGGAAATGTCCTGGCGAGCCGGAGCGAGAGCCCGGTCTTGCCCGACGCGGTCGGGCCGACGAGGGCGATCAGCGGTGGTTGTCCGCCGGGAGATGTCTGCTGGGACTGGGTCACGATGTGGTTCTACCCTCGCATGAGGTCTAGAATGGGACGATGCGATGTCCCCAAGGCTTCGTTTGGACGATCGTCACCATGGCTAGTGGTCAAATGAATGTAGCATGAGCGAGATTTTCCGGACCCGTGCAGGATGACGTGAGGGCACCCGGTACAGGAGAGCAGCCGTTGTGGTTCGGATAATGACGCAGACCCTTAAAATTTTGAGCATCCTGGTCGTTTCCGGTGCTGTTCTGGTCGGGAGCGTCGGCTTCTTCAACTTCTGGTCCGATCGAAGCCGTGCCGAGGACGAGGGCCGCCCCACAACACTTACGATCACCGCCGAGGACGACGGCGGCACGGTCGCGAAAAAGCTGACGGACGCAGACCTTCTGAACTATGGAGTGTATTTCGAGACGAGGCTCCGCTTTTCCGGGAACGAGCTGCAGCCCGGCACGTATACCTTGCGCAGGGGAATGAGCGCCAACGAGATCATTTCGGCGGTGACCGTTCCGGCGTCGGGCGAGGAGGACGCTGAGGCCGCGGCCGCCGAGACCGCGACCGAACTCAAGGTCACCTTCGTTGAAGGGCAGCGGATCGAGGAGTTCGCGGCGACCCTGGCCGCCGCAGGCTGGACCGGCGACCCGCAGGCATTCATCGCCGCCGCGAAGACGCCTGCGAACCCCGATGCCTGGGAGTTCCTCAGCGATCTGCCGAAGGGCGCCAGTCTCGAAGGTTATCTGTTCCCGGACACCTACACGATTCCCTCCAACGCCCTGCCGCAGGATGTGATCGACTACATGCTGAGCACCTTCGATAGTCGATTCACCGATGAGATGCGCCAGCAAGCCGACGCTGAGGGGCTCACGATTCACGAGGTCGTGACGCTCGCGTCGATCGTGGAGCGGGAATCGGCGGTACCGGAGGAGAATGCGACGATCGCGGCGCTCTACCGGAACCGGCTGACCACCGAGACGCAACTCCTGCAGGCCGACCCGACGATCCAGTACGTCGTTGGGACCGAGGGCGACTGGTGGCCGGCGCTCAATGGCGACCTGATCGAGCAGGCGGCGGGCCACCCATACAACACGTACAACGTCCGGGGATTGCCGCCGGGTCCGATTGCCAACGCTGGCCTGCGCTCGCTCCAGGCGGTGCTCGACCCGGAAGACGTCGACTACCTCTACATGGTCACCAAGAACGACGGCACCGATACGCACGCCTTCACCAACAATCTGGAGGAACACGAGGAGAATATCTGCACCTACGATCCCGATGCGGACATCTGCAACGACGCAACCACGGCTCCAGAGCGTGCGCTCGTCGATCGCGCCACATGGGCTCGCGATTGGCGCCTGAGCGGGGCCTCATGATCTCCCTCCGATGAAGCGAGCGGCGCTGATTGGCGATCCTGTCTCTCACTCGCTCTCGCCGGTGATGCACAACGCAGCCTTCGCCGCGATGGGGATCGAGGCGGCGTACGAGCTCTGGCCCACATCACCGGCCGACCTGCAGGTGCGGATTCAGGCGATCCATGCCGGTGACATCCTCGGTGTGAACGTCACCGTGCCGCACAAGCAGGCGGTAATTCCGCTTTGCGACGACCTGAGCGAAACCGCTCGCCGGATCGGCGCCGTCAACACGCTCGTCCTCCGGGCTGGCAGGATCACCGGCGACAACACCGACGCCTACGGCTTTTCCCGCACGTTCGATGCGGTGCTCACGGGGCCGGTACCCGGTACCGCGCTGATCCTGGGTGCGGGCGGCGCGGCGCGGGCCGTGGCAGTCGCACTCGTGGATGCCGGCGTAAGATCGGTCACGATCACGAACCGCACACGCTCACGCGCCGATGCGCTGGTCGAGACGCTGCGAGGCGCCGGGGTGCCCGGTATCGACGTGATCGACTGGAATGACTTGTTGGGGACGGTGGGCGACGCGGCACTGCTCGTCAACGCGACCTCGATCGGCTGGCACGGTGATGAGATACCCGTCGCTCCGGTGGTGCTCGACGCACTCGATCCGGCGAGCGTCGTCATCGACCTCACGTACCGGGAGACGGCCCTGCTCAGGGCGGTGCGGGAACGTGGGATCGTGGCGACGGATGGCCTCCCGATGCTGATTCATCAGGGGGCGAGATCGCTGGAGCTGTGGACCGGGCTGCGTCCCCCGGTCGACGTCATGACACGGGCGGTGGTGGATGAACAGGCGCGCCGAAGCACGTAATCCCTTTCAATGCCCATCGCGGACCGCAAAAGGAGAGACCGGCGAGCGCCTCCGCTCGCCGGTCTCTCGTTGTGCTGAAGACTTTGGCGTTACGGCGCGGCGTCGATGAAGTCCTCGACAACGAAGCCGGTGACGGTCTCGTCGCCGTCGGTGACCTCGACCGGATACCAGGTGAAGCCATCGGCTTCCTCCGGCTCGCCCGTGATCACGAACTCGGTGCCGCTCGGGTACGCCCCGAGGATATCCGCCCCGGTGGACGCCTCGGCGCGCACGCGCACGTTGTCATCA
>CADCWJ010000820.1 GCA_902806365.1 uncultured Thermomicrobiales bacterium | reverse complement strand
GCCGATCCGCCGATTGCCTGATTTCCGAGAGGCGACAGCGGATGGCTTCACCTCCACCGTCGGTTGAGCAATCGTCGGGCCGAGCTGGCGCCTGAAGCTGTTTGGATACCACAAGATTCATACTCATAATTTCCAGCACTAACTTCCATGACGCTCGACCATGTTTCCGGAGGAACAAGATGCATATACACACGATTTCGAGGTCGGCTGACGGGATCATCTATCTCGGTCAGAACGAGCCGGAAACGTATCAGAGCGAAGCGGCGGCGCAAGCAACTCCCGCTCTTTTGAGTATGAAATTCCTAATCATCGTGCGGTCTGAGCGTTGAGCGCTTCAGGCGTGCAATCGCGTCCCGGTTGTTCGGCACCAGCGCGATCTGAGCATTTGCCTGCAAAAAGACGCGCGAAGCGATGATGTCATCGCTTCGCGCGTCTCCTGACGGTATCGGAACCGGGAGCAGCTGGCTACTTCCGGTCGAGGTCGATCGAGATCGAGTTCATGCAGTAGCGCAGGCCGCCCCGGTCACGCGGGCCGTCATCGAAAACGTGCCCGAGGTGCGAGTGGCAGCGCGCGCAGCGGACCTCCGTCCGGATCATTCCGAACGAGCGGTCGCTGATCTCCTTGGTCGCCCCCGGCAGCGCCTCGGAGAAGCTTGGCCAGCCGCAGCCGTGGTCGAACTTCTCGCCGCTGTCGAAGAGCGGGTTGCCGCAGGCCGCGCAGCGATACGTTCCCTCGTCCCAGACGGCGTTGTACGCACCGGTGAAGGGTCGTTCGGTTCCCGCCTGGCGCAGGATCTTGTACTGCTCCGGACCCAGCAGATCCTTCCAGCCCTGCTCGGTCTCCGGCAACGGCTTCAGGCCCGGATCGACCGTTGGCGAGGCGGCCGCGACGGCCCCCCCGGCGTCGTGTTCCCCACCGCTCACCGGCGCCGGCTCCTGGCGGCTCGGGATCGCGCAGGTTACGCCCGTGCCCCCGATGCCGCAGTAGCCGTTCGGCACCTTGTGGAGATACTGCTGATGGTAATCCTCCGCATAAAAGAAGGGACCCTCCGGCGCGATTTCGGTCGTGATCGGATCGTAGCCGGCCTTCTGCAGCGAGGCGTCGTAGGCATCCCGGGCGGCTTCGGCGACCTGGCGTTGCGCATCGTTCGCGTAATAGATGGCAGAACGGTACTGCGACCCGACATCTCCCCCCTGGCGCATCCCCTGGGTCGGATCGTGGGTCTCGAAGAACTCCTTGACGAGCGCGTCGAAGGTCACCTTGCGGGGGTCGAACACGACCAGCACGACCTCGGTATGGCCCGTCTTGCCGGAGCATACTTCCTCGTAGGTCGGATTCGGAGTGAACCCGCCGCTGTAGCCGACCGCCGTCGAATAGACGCCGTCCGTCTGCCAGAAGATCCGCTCCGCCCCCCAGAAACAGCCGAGGCCGAACGTTGCCGTCTCAAGCCCGTCCGGAAACGGCGGCCGAATGCGAGTACCGAGCACGGCGTGCGTCTCTGGGATGTCGAAGGCGGGCGTGGCGCGGCCGGGAAGGGCCTCTTCCGGCGCGGGCATGGCGGTTTTCTTGCCGAAGAGTCTGTCGAGGACCATGGGTTTCTCCGATGCCGGCGCCTGTTGCCCGGAGTGGGCAACGATCGACGGCCATTGCGATTCAACTGCTTGTTGCGAGAGCATTGCTCCCGCACGTTTACCTTACGTCAACACTTGCCGTGACGGATGCATGGTCAGAAGGGGAACCATGAGCGATTGGAAGCCTGATCGTGGTGCGCGGCATCCTGATTCATTTTACCGCAACCCGCAATCCGCAGACCGCGACCGATGATCCAACCGGGTTCCGGTCTTTACAGCCGCTCACATCCATGCGAACATGCGTTCTCTAACGGGCGAGGCCTGGCGGGTACCAGGCCGGGCATGGGATCGGCCACGACGCGCCTTGCAACCGCGTGGCAGGGAGAACAATGAGATGACGCTGGACGAGCGCAGAGACTCCATACTGCGGGACATGAACGCGATCTTCGACCGGCTCGAAGCGCTGCCCGAAGCTGCGTGGAAAGCGACGACGCCGTGCAAGGGCTGGAACGTGCGCCACCTCGCGGCCCACCTGACTGGCACGATCCCGCTCATGGAGGGAAGGCTCGCGGCAATCGTGGAGCAACGAAGCGGGAAACCGCAGCCGACGTCCGAACTCCCGGAGCTCGGCCCCGAGACACCGCGGGACGAGCTCGTCGCGGGCCTGCGGGAGAGAGGTGACGCGCTGGCGAGCCGGCTCGCCAGCCTCACCGAGGAAGATGTGACCACCGCCTTGCCAGGCCCGGGCGGGTTTCTCGCCCAGACCGCCGATCTCTACCTGACGCTGGCGGCGTCCGAGTTCGCGATCCATCTCAACGATCTCGAGGTCGCGCTCGGCAACGACAACGCACCGGTGAGCCCGCAGGGTGTCGTCGCGATCGACGCGATCATGGGGAGCCATCTCGCCGAATTTGCCGGTATGGCCGGAAACACTCCGGCGATGCCGCTGAGCATCGGTCTGCGCGGTTCTACCCTCAAGCGCGACCTGACCTGGAACGGCGAATCGTGGACGAACACCGCCTGGTTGAATGGCGGTCAGACACTGGTATCCGGGTCCGACGAGGCGATCTCGCGATTCATCTTTGGCCGGATCACCATCGACCATCCCCTGCTGCGTGTGGAAGGCGACGCCGATCTCGCGGGGCAATTCAAGACGTACGTGCCAGGCCCGTGAGGGTATGGCACCCGCCTCGCTGGCTGCCCCGTTGGCGGTAAGCTGAACGAAGCCGGCCGCGGTACGCCTTGGTGCGCCGCGGTGCATTCTGTCCCGCCGGACGGCCTCCGCCGCATTTCGATTCTTCCCCGGAGTGATCGCATCATGCCCTCCTATCGTGACGTGCTGGACGCCGCTCGGCGCCAGATCAGTGAGATCGATGTCCCAACCGCCCGGGTTCAAGTGGAAGCGCGCGCACCCTCCATTCTCGATGTGCGCGAGGCGGACGAGGTCGAGCAAGGGATCATTCCCGGATCGATCCATATCCCGCGCGGCTTCCTGGAGCTGCGAGTCGAGGACGCGATCCCCGACAAGGACGCGCCGGTCATCGTCTACTGCGCCGGTGGCACGCGGTCGGTACTGGCGGCGAAGACCCTGGCCGATCTGGGCTACACCAACGTTGCCTCGCTGGCGGGCGGGTTCACCGCCTGGAAGGGCGAAGGGGGCGACTGGACCCAGCCGCAAACGCTGACCCCCGAGCAGCGTCGCCGCTACAGCCGGCACCTGCTGATCCCGGAGATCGGCGAGCGCGGCCAACAGGCGTTGCTCGATGCGCGCGTCCTGTTGGTCGGCGCGGGCGGGCTCGGCTCCCCGGCGGCGCTCTATCTCGCCGCCGCCGGAGTCGGGACGCTCGGGATCGTCGACGCCGACGAGGTCGACGAGAGCAACCTCCAGCGGCAGGTGATCCACACCACCGGCCGGATCGGCACCGCCAAGGTCGAGTCGGCCCGGGTCGCGATCGAGGCGCTGAACCCGGATGTCTCCGTCGAGCTCCATCCCGTCCGGCTGACGAAGGAGAACGCCGTCGCGCTGGTCTCCGGCTACGACGTGGTGCTCGACGGCTCCGACAATTTCGCGACCCGCTACCTGCTCAACGATGTCTGCGTGCTGCTCGGCAAACCCTACGCGCACGGCAGCATCTACCGGTTCGAGGGACAGGCGACGACGTTCGATCCGCGCGATGCCGAGGCGCCATGCTACCGCTGCCTGTTTCCCGAGCCTCCCCCGCCGGAGCTGGCGCCGAGCTGCGCCGAGGCGGGCGTGCTGGGCCTGCTGCCGGGGATGATCGGGCTCATTCAGGCGACCGAGGTCGCAAAGCTGGTGCTCGGGATCGGGACGACGCTCTCGGGGCGGCTGCTGATGTACGACGCCCTGGGGATGACGTTCCGGACACTGGCGCTACGCAAGGACCCGGCGTGCCCGATCTGCGGCCCGGACCGCCCGGATTCGATCGACGCAATTACGTACACGGATGTCTCCTGCGCGATCCCGCCCGCACGGGTGGCGGTGCATTAGGAGTTTATCCGGATGGGCCCGTACACAGCCCTCGTGCGGGCCGCATCATCCGGGCAGGTGAAACCCGTCGGCACGGCAGGAGTGGCATCGGTTGGGGGTTTCGCCGCTCCGACGCCCCCTCCTGAGGCATTTCGGATTCCCGTTCCGACTGGCGTGCTTCAGGCATTGAGGGCCGGGAGCACCTCCTGGATCAGCAACTCGACCGTCGTCAGCCGCGGGAAGCCGCCGCAGTCGAGCATGAAATAGTCGACACCCGACTCGACGAACGGCCGCATCTGGTCGATAACCTGCACCGGGGTGCCGACGAAGTCCTCGCCCACCTGATGGGCGTATTCCGGGCCGCGCCGTGCGCGCACCGCCGCCAGCTCCGCTACCCCTGCCACAGTCGGCGCGCAGATGCAGCCACCAGCCCAGGTACGCCGCACGGTCGCGGGATCGCGCCCCATTTCGTCGCACGCCCGCTCGAATTCGTCGCGGTAGCCACGATAGATCTCGATCCCGGTCGAGGAGACGTTCCACCAGTCGGCGTGCCGGGCTGCCAGGCGCAGCATCCGCGGCCGGAATGCCCCGACCATGACCGGCGGCAACGGGTCGGGTCGCGGCTCACACGAAGCGCCTTCGACGCGATAGTGGCACCCAGCGAAGGTCGCCCGCTCCTGGGTCCAGAGCGCCTTGATGATGTGCAGCGCCTCGTCGAGCGCCGTGACCCGCTCGCGCCCCGGTGGGAAGGCGTAGCCGTATGCCCGGTGCTCGGCCATCTGCCCGCCCGCACCGATGCCGAGGATGAAGCGACCTCCGGACAGGAACTGGAGCGTGGCGCCCATTTTGGCTACGAGCGCAGGGTTGCGGAACGACTGGGCGAGCACGGTGTGACCCCACCGCAAGCCCGGGTGACGCGCCGCAAGGAAGGTGAGCGTCGTCCAGCCCTCCAGTACGTCGCCCTGGAGGTGGTCGATGCACCACGCCGAGTCGTACTTGCCCGCAACCGTGGCGAGCAGTCGATCGACGTCCTCCAGGTAGCCCCGGCGTCCGGATGTGCCGAGCACGTCTTCCGGCATGATGAGCCCGAACTGCACTTTTCTCACGATCCGGACCTTCCCCCTCTCGCCCAGGAACCCTGGCGGGCCGCAGGGAGATCGAAACGCGGGCGAAATGGAGACCGGCGAGGCGATGTCTCGGCCAGATGCCCCGATGCGCAGAGATGGGCCGGATTCGCTTCATACGTTCGGCGAATACGTTCCTCCGCCCGGCAGCCCGTCCGGTCACCCGCCTCCACATCAGCCCCTGTCTCTCTCGTCTCGCGCGCGGAGATTCAGGGCGAAGCGGAACCCGTGAGGATGCCCACACCATCGTACCCCTTGTCCGGGGAAGGTCCCGGCTCCGGATGCTCCGTCCCCTGGAGTTCCTCCATCCCGGGCTCCTCCGTGGGGCAGTCCATTGCCAGCCGCTGCCCAGAACGGGCAAGGACGTGCCGGCGCACCGGAGGTCAATCGCGCGGGGCCGAACTTACGGATTTCCGTATTGACTACGTTAGCTGGGATGAAGCGGTGAATTGCCTGACCCGCGGCGTGTTCTAGCCGTTGGGCAGGATCTGGGTCTTGAGGCCCTCGCCGCGACGCACCATGTCTAGCGCCTTTGGGTACTCGTCAAGTTCCAGCGATTCGGTCAGCAACGCCCTGGCGTCGACGACACCGCCCGCCACGAGTTCGAGCGCCGGGCCGAAGCTGTTGAGTACCGCCATGGACCCAAGTACCGTTATCTCGTCGTTGTAGATCCGGAACGGCGAGAGGGCGACCCGGGCTTCCTCGGGGGCGACGCCGAACACGAGCAGCTTCCCGCCGCGGGTGACCGCGCTGAACGCGCTCTCGATCGCCTTCGGCGCGCCGGTTGCGTCGATCACGCAGTCGAAACCGAGGGGGTCGTTTGCCATCAGCTCGGCCAGGTCCGAGGCAACCGCGGTCGCGCCGAGCCCTTGGGCGCGAGGGAGGCGTGCGGTGTTGAGGTCGAGCACGGACACCCGCGCCGCACCGCTCCGGAGCGCAAGCTGGAGCAGCAGCAATCCCATCGTCCCGGCACCGACGATCAGGACCGTGTCGCCGAGCCGTGGCGCCAGCACATGCATCCCATGCACCGCGCACGACACCGGCTCGACAAGCGCCGCCTCGCGCCAGCCCAGGGAATCGGGAATCGGATAAGCGTTGCGCGCGGGCACCGCGACAAGCTCCGCGAAGGCCCCGTTCACCGTGTCGCCGATCGCGCCCCAGTTAAGGCAGAGGTTGCCCTTGCCGCGCCGGCAGAATTCGCAGTGGCTGCAGAACAGGGAAGGATCGACCGCGACGCGCGCTCCCACCGCGATGCCATCGACCCCGGCTCCGACGGCCACGACTTCCCCGGCGAACTCGTGGCCAGGCACGATCGGGTAGGGCGTCGGCGGAAACTCGCCGTCGGCGATGTGCAGGTCCGTGCCGCAGATGCCGCAGGCGCCAACCCGGATCAGGACATCCGCCGGGCCGATCTCCGGCTCGGGAACATCCGTCACCACGATCGCGCCCGGCCGCTCGATCACCACCGCTTTCATCGCGGGCATTCCTCCCCATCGACGCTCGTCGCTTTTCCGGCCGGCACCTACTTCACCGCGCCCATCGAGAGGCCCCGGACAAGCTGGCGCTGGGCTACCCAGCCGAGGAGGACAATGGGCAGCACCGCCATCGTGCAGGACGCGGAAAGCTTGGCCCAGAAGAGTCCCTCGCTGGTGACGAACTTGACCATGAAGATGGGAACCGTCGGCGAGCCGACGGAGGCGAGGCTGACGGCGAAGAAGAACTCGTTCCAGGCAAAGATGATCGCCAGGAAGGTCGCCGCCACCAGCCCCGGAACCACCATCGGCAGCACGATCTGGGTCATCTCGCGGAGCAGCCCGGCGCCATCGACGCGGGCCGCATCGAGCACATCACGCGGGATGTCCTCGAAAAACGAGCGGAGCATCCAGATCGCGATCGGCAGGTTCATTGCGGTGTAGAGAATCACCAGTCCCTGGATGGTGCCGAGCAGATTCGCGTCCCGGAAGATGATGTAGAGCGGCACGATCACCCCGGCCGGTGGCAGGAACTTCGTGGAAATGAAGAAGAACAGGACATCCTTTGCCTTCTTCGGGGGGTGCAGGGCCAGGGCATAGGCGGCCGGAATGCCGAGGAGCATGACGATCGCGGTCGAGACCAGGGAGGCGACCAGCGAGTTGCGGAAGAACGGCAGGAAGTCGATCCGGAAGATCGCCCGGTAGTTCTCCAGCGTGGGCATGAAGATCAGCTTCGGCGGCAGATCGACGGCCGCGGTCTCGGTCTTGAACCCGGTCAGCACCATGTAGAGCACCGGGAAGAAGGCGATCAGTGCCACGATCCAGGCGACGACCGCGAGCAGCGGTGACGCATCCTCGCGGGAACGGGCGCGCCGGGGCCGTCCGCTCCGGCCGGATAATCGTGATGATGCCGTGCCAATCGCCATCGGTCAGACCTCCCGCATCACTCGGTCGAGCGTCCGCAACAGTGCCGTGATCACGATGATCGCGAGCACGACGACGACGACCCCGACGGCCGCCGCGAGACCGACGTTCGAGCCCTCGATCGCCTTGCGAAAGACGAGGTATGGCAGCGTGGTCGTCGCGTTACCGGGGCCGCCCTTGGTCATCATGTAGATCGGGTCGAGCTCCTGGACGATGAAGACCGTTCCGAGCAGCCCGCCGAGCTGGAGGAAACGGGCGAGATGCGGCAAGGTGATGTCGCGGAACTCCTGCCAGGCCGTTGCCCCATCGACGCGGACGGCCTCGCGCACTTCCTCGCTGATCGATTGCATGCCGGCCAGCAGAATCAGCATCATGAATGGCGCCCACCGCCAGACGAGCACCCCGATGATCGACAGCTCGGGGAAGTGCCCGAGCCAGTTCGGTGCGGTGTTCCCCGGGATGGTCGAGGTAACCAGCCAGTTCACTACCCCGAAGTTGGGGTTCAGCATCATGTTCTTCCAGGTCAGGGCGGCCGCCACCGGCATCACCAGGAACGGGGTGATCAGCAGGATGCGGACAATACCGCGGCCAGGAAATCGATGGTTGACGAGCTCGGCGTAGAGGAGCCCCAGCAGCAGGGAGAGGAGCACGGCGGTGACAACGAAGAGGACGGTGTTGATCAACGCTTCGCGGAAGGATGGATCGCGGGTAAGCAGGGTCCGGTAGTTGTCCAGGCCGGTGAACCCGCGGCGGTCCGGGCGTTGCAGGTTCCACTGCTGCAGGCTGTACCAGACGGTCAGGATAAACGGGGCCTGCGTGACCACGATCGAGAACAGCAGCGCGGGCAGGATCATCAGGCGGCCGATCGGCTGCCGCCGGAACCAGCCGGACGGCGAGGACCCGCGCGCGCGCGTTCCCGTTCCTTGCAGCGGCTGGTCAGCGAGCGCCACGGATCAACCTCCGGGTAGGACAGGCCAATGCGCCCGGCAGCAATCGCGGGCGACCGTCACGAATGAGCGGAAGGCGGAGCGCTTGCCCCGCCTCCCGGAATTGCGACAACCGATTGCCGCCCCATCCCAACCGGCTAATCCTGATAGCCGCCATCGAGGGCCACCTGGTTCGCCAGGTCGTTGGCGGCCTGGATCGCATCGTCGACCGGCTTGTCACCAACCAGTGCCGTGGCGATTTCCTGGGTCACGTCGTTGCCAAGCGACGTGAACTCGGGGATGCGCACGAATTGTCCGCCGGTGTAGGGCACCGGGTCCTCGGTCGGCTCGTTGGGGGTGGACTCTTCGATGGAGTTGAGGACGATCTCGGAGAAGCCACCGGCCACCTCTAGGTAGGCGGGGTTCTCGTAGGTCGAGGCGCGAGTACCGGTCGGGGCGCGGCCCCACCCATCTTCAGCTTCGACAACCAACTGCTGGTACTCGGTGGAGGTCGCCCACTTCATGAACGCCAGGGAGGCGTCCTTGGCGTCGGAGTTGGCGGCCATCGCGAAGTTCCAGCTCCACAGCCAGTTGCCACGATCGAGCTTCTGCGACGGGCCGTAGGCGAACCCGACCTGATCGCCATAGTCGGGGTTCTCGATCGGGGAGGTCAACAGCTCGGCGGCCGACGTCGCGTCGTACCACATCGCGCACTGGCCCTGGACGAAGAGCGTTTCCGTCTCGGTGAAGCCGTTCTGCTCGACCCCTTCCGGGCCGTAGGCGCGGAGGGTGTCGACGTAGAAGCGAATCGCCGCCGCCGTGTCTTCCTCGGTCAGCGTCGCGTTCCAGTCCTCGTCGTACCAGCGCCCACCGAAGGCATTGATGATCGTGGTCAGCGGTGCGCCCATCTCGCCCCAGCCGGGAAGGCCGCGCAGGCAAAGACCGTTGACCTGACCCTCCTGGTGGAGCGCGGCGGCGAACTCGGCGACCTGCGTCCAGGTTGGTCGCTCCGGCATCGTCAGGTTGGCGGCCTCGAAGAGATCCGTGCGGTAGAACATCATCGCGCTCTCACCGTAGAACGGCAGCGCGTAAAGTCCCTCCTCGTACGTGAGCCCTTCCTTCATGCTCGGGAAGACGTCGTCGAGTCCATAGGCGGGATCGGCGGCGGCTTCCTCGCCGACCTCTTCCAGCCAGCCCTGCTGAGCCCACAGCGGAACCTCGAACGGTCCGATCGTGAAGACGTCGAACTGGCCGGCCTGGGCCGAGACATCCTGCGTGATCGTCTGCCGGATCTCGTTCTCCGGCAGGACCGTGAGATTGACCTCAATGTTGGGATAGAGCTTGTTGAACTCGCCGGCCTCGACGAGCTCCTGCAGGGCAACCATCTGGGGGTTGCCGACCATCCCGACATCGATCGAGCCGGTGATGCTGGTATCCGCCTGAACCGGACTGGCGGCCGGGGACGCGCCCTGGGCGAGCACGCCCTGATGCCCTCCCGCCGCCGTGAGCAGCGGCATGATCAGCGCCAGGATGGCGAACAGGATCAACGATCTGCGACGCATTGTCACTCGTCCTCTCACGTAACGAACGCTCATCCGGCACCGGGGGTGACGGTGTGGTCGACAGCTATCCGCGTCCGCCGACATCCCAGGGCCGCGCTCTCGAGTTTTCTGCAAATGCAGGTTCGGCGACAATAGGCGAGTTGCTGGACAATGTCAAGGAATTCCGCGCGCCCCGCCGCGATGCCGAATGGATGCCGGGCAGTCCACAGGTGGATATGGTCGCGGTCGTGGCGACTCCGGCCGGTATCAGCCGCCGTGACGCTTGCGCCAGGACCGCGCCTTGATCCTGGAGCCGCAGACCGCCATCGAACACCAGACGCCCGACCGGTTCTTCGACGCGTCATAGAACGCCCAGCGGCAGACATCGTTGCGGCAGATCTTGAGTCGCTGCCAGGTGCCATCGACCGAGGCGGTGTAGATGATCGCCGCCAGCGCGCCGAAGACAGCGTCGATCCCGGGTCCACCCGGCCGGAGGCGTGGTCTGTCCGACTCCTCGAACGCGAACATGAGCGGAATGGCATCCGGCTCGCCGCGCCGCCGATCCGCCCATCCCCCCGGCACTGGATCACCGGAGTGCGCCATCAGGCGGTCGCGGATCCCTTCGCGAAACGCGATCGTGCTGGTCCGGTCCGCCTCCGTCAGCGGCATCGACGCCGGGGCGAGATCGTGCGCGACGATCCACGAGCGCAGCCCATCGACAGTGCCGAGATCCTCGCGGCCATCCTCGAGATCCACTGAGTTGAGCAGGGCCTGGACGATGCGGAGGGCGCCGGGCGCCGCCGCGCGATCACCGGGCTCGGGAACTGGCATGGTTATCACCACCAAATACGATTGACAGGTAACGTACCAGTTGGTACGCTCCTGGCAATCGCGGGTTACCGTCAATCAAGGATAGCAGGTAACGTCTTGATCTCGTCTCTCCTTGAACCGCCGGAGAAAGCAATCCATGGCTTGGATCAGCCCCGTACGAGCAGCGACATCTGCCCGCTCGGCCCGCTTGGGATTTCCCCGGTTGTGGGCGGCCACCAGTGGCGCGGCCCTCGGTAATGGCGTCGCGTTGGCGGCCGCTTTCTGTCCAAGGACGATACCCCGCGGATGGACCATCCGGTCTACGGTAGAGTCTGGATCCACCTCATGATCGCCGATCTCACGCCCACCACCGCACCCCATGCGCGATTCACGAGCAGCGCAGTGGCGCGAGGGTTCCGCCAAACGCTCCCCCTCGCGCCCGGCGCGATCGCCTTTGGAGCCGCCTTCGGGATCCTGGCGCGGAACAGCGGGATCAGCGACGCCGGCGCGTTGGTCATGTCGCTCATCGTCTATTCCGGGACGGCCCAGATCGTCGCGACCGAGCTTTGGAGCGGCGGGGCGTCACACTGGACGATCTGGGGAGCGACGGCGCTGGTCAGCATTCGCTACGTCCTGCTCGGATTGACGATGCGGGACTGGTTTCATGGACTTCGGCGGACCATCGTCTATCCAGCGCTGTTCCTGACCGCGGACCAGAGCTGGGCATTGACCCACGCCGAGATGAACAGCGGCGCGAGCGGCGACGCGGGCAGCCGCACGGGGGACGCCGGCTTTTTCCTCGGGAGCAGCCTGGTACTGGCGGTGAGCTGGCTCGCCGGCACCGCGCTCGGGGGCATGGCGGGTGGCCGTATCCCGGACCCATCGGCATGGGGTCTCCAGTTCGTCGCAACCGCCGCGTTCATCGCGATCCTGGCCGGAACGTACCGGGGGCGCGGTGACATCGGGCCGTGGCTCGTCGCGGCGGGCGTCGCCCTGGTGACCGAGCGGATCATGCCCGGGCAATGGTTCGTGATTGCCGGGGCCCTGTCGGGAAGCATCGCCGGTGCGATCCGGAGCACGACGCGCCATGGATCGTGAGTTCCTGGTCGTGATCGTCGGGATGGCGATCAT
This sequence comes from uncultured Thermomicrobiales bacterium, assembly GCA_902806365.1. Taxonomy (GTDB): domain Bacteria; phylum Chloroflexota; class Chloroflexia; order Thermomicrobiales; family UBA6265; genus CADCWJ01. The sequence continues at coordinate 597 of CADCWJ010000820.1, read as the reverse complement.
TCTCTACGTCGCGCGGATCGGCGGCTACCTGCTGGTCAGCCGGATGCCGTCCTCGTCGCTGCTCGACGCCTGGCTGGCGCACATTCCCGGCGCGACCCTTGTCGCGCTCGTGATCCCGATGATCGTACGCGAGGGGATCATCGGGCTGCTGGCGGCAACGGTCGTCTGGATTTTGGTGACCCGGACGCAGAACCTGGTGCTGGCGATGGCGACTGGGGTTGCGATCGTGGCGCTGCTCGGTGCGCTCTCCGGGGCATTGCTCGGCTGATGCGGTTGCGTTAGGCGTCCGCGCCGTGCGGGGTGACGTTGGCGGTGAAGGTGACCGGCGGCGGGGCATGCAGCGTTGCACCGACGACGCAGTAGCGCTCGGCGGAGGCCAGCAGGCGCTCGATCCGGTCCGGCGCGCCATCCGTCTCGAGATCGACGATGACCCGGATCGCCGTGAACCCGATTGGCGACTCGCGGTTGACTGCCAGCGTCCCCCGGACGTCCCAGTCACCCTCGACACGAACGTCAAGGCGGTGGATTGGCAGGCTGAGCGCGGCCGCGACGAGCCGGATCGTCAACTCCTGGCAGCCGGCCAGCGAGGCGAGGAAG
>CADCWJ010000819.1 GCA_902806365.1 uncultured Thermomicrobiales bacterium | reverse complement strand
TCTTCACGAGCGGCGTCGGACAGCTTTTCAGTGCCCAGCAATTGAAAGAGCCGGCTCCGCCGGATGCCGACCGCCTCGGCGACGACCTCCCACGGCACATCTCCGAGCTGCACTTTCAATGCCCGGAGGGCAGCCGCCCGATCGACCGCGTTGAGGTCGTCGCGGACGATATTTTCCATGAGTTGCTGGATAAGCCGACGGTCCCGCGGGACGTCACGGACAACCGCCGGGATGGAAACCAGCCCGGCCAGTCGCGATGCCCGCCACCGCCGCTCTCCGTGGAGGATGACGTATCGATCCGCGTCCTGATCGTAGCGGACCGCGATCGGCTGGAGGATACCTTCCCGCCGGATCGAAACCGCGAGTTCCGTCAACTTCGCGTCGTCGAAGGTCCGACGCGGCTGATCCGGGTCCGGTTCGATCCGGTCGAGCCGGATCTCCTTCGCCGTCGGCAGGTCGGAGACCCCGACGGCCTGGGCTCGACCGTCGCTGAATAGGGCGTCCACGGTAAACCGGCGGCGAGGCTTCGTTCCAGCGGCCATGACCTCCGTTTGTTGCGTGTCAGCCATGAACGACGATCCCTTCGCCGGACCTGCTCGGCGCTATCGGGGCCGAGCTCTCAATCCAGGCGCCGACTTGGCGGTAGGCGGTGGCAACCGGCGAGCGGGGCATGTACTGGAGTACGCTGGTTCGCTCCGCTGCCGACTCGGCGCCCCTAACAGAGAGTGGCACCGCCGGCAGGAGCGCCAGATCGGGGAACTCTTCGATGAGCGTGGCGAGCATATCGGCCGCCAAGCGGGAGGAGTGGTGAACCTTCGTCGGCAGGAACCCGAGCACGCGAAGGGCCGGGTTCAGCCGGCGGACCCGACCAACGGTGTCGAAGAGCCGCCGAAGGACCATCAGCGAGAGCGGATGCGGCTCAATCGGGATGACGAGTTCGTGGGCGGCGACGAGGATGTTGATCGAGAGGATGTTCAGGGCGGGCGGCGAATCGATCAAAACGTAATCGTAGGCGGAGAGGTCGGCGTCACGCAGGCGACGGTCGAGTTGGCGCTCGCGCTCAAGCACGTTGAGGAGCTCAAGCTCGGCCGCTGCCAGGTCGGGGTGGGCCGGCACGAGGTCGAGGCCGGGGATCGCCGTGGGAACGGCAACGGTTGTCGGCGAAAGGTCTTCGTCGATGAGCAGATCGTAGACGGACAGCGGAAGCGTCGCGATGTCGACCCCAGTCGCCATGGTCAGGCTGGCTTGGGGGTCCATGTCGAGGGCGAGCACCCGACGGCCACGTTCGCCAAGCGCGGCGGCGACGTTGAGCGTACTCGTGGTCTTGGCGGTGCCGCCCTTTTGGTTGAAAAAGGCAATGATGCGGGCCATGGGAGTCGTCCCTCAGACGGGGCCGGGTGCTCTCCTGGCGAGCGTGTACGTACGAGCGATCAGCCTAGCATAGGGCTTGGCCCGGCACAAGCGACGGTGACACCTCAGCAAGATTCCCTACGGCACCGTCGTCGGATGCGCTGGCCCCGAGGTCGAGATGGCCACTGCGCACCGATCGTTCGTTCCAGAAGGGCGTCAGTCCGGCAGCCTACCGGGGGAGTGGTGCGGGGGGGAGGAGGCGATCGGACCTTGGCCAACCTCAACGACAAGGGAGCTCGGCCTCGGTCCCGAAAGGGATGCGGGGAAGGAAAACTAGTTCGCGAGCATGGGATCCCGGTTCCTGAGGCGCGACCGGGGTTCGACAAGAGAGGTTGGCTCCTTGTTCTCTACTGGCACGATTTCTGCTCTCCTATCACATGAATTCTGTGTACCGGTGAGGTGGGTCGGCCTCAGGTTCCCGATAGCGGCCAAGGACGGAAACATGAACCGGCGCACGCCTCACCATCCGGCACGTTCTCTGGGGTTTGTGCGTGCCCGAGAGCCCCGTACAGAGGCGCAGTGATGGCCGTCGCACAGGAGAGGCCACGCGTCCTGGTGATCGAGGACGCCGGCACCGTCCGCGCACTACTGGCCCTTGTCCTGGAGGACGGGGGGTG
>CADCWJ010000818.1 GCA_902806365.1 uncultured Thermomicrobiales bacterium | reverse complement strand
GCGTTCCGAGACGCTGCCCGGTGCGCTGCTCGGCGTCCAGTGCCCGCTCGTGCTGGGCCCGCAACTGACCGCAGGCGGCGGCGATCTCCACGCCTCGCGAGTAGCGCACCGTGGTCGGGATCCCCATCGAGCGCACGATCTCGGCGAAGCGCTCGATCCCGGCCGGGTCCGGACGCTCGAAGTCCAGCATCTCGACGGGGTTGAAGGGGATGATGTTGACATGGCAGAGGCGGCCATGCAGCAGGCGGCCAAGCGCGCGGGCGATCTCGTCGCTGTTGTTGATCCCGTTCATCAGCGCATACTCGAACGAGATTCGCCTGCCGGTCGCCGCGATATAGCGATCGCAGGCCGCCATCAGCTCCGTCACCGGATAGCGGCGGTTGATCGGCACCAGCCGCGAGCGAAGCTCATCGTCCGGCGCGTGCAGGGAGACCGCGAGATTGACCTGATACGGTTCCAGGGCAAGGGCATCGATCCGGGGCACGATCCCGGAGGTCGAGATCGTGATCCGGCGGGCTCCGAAGTTCATCGCCCGCGGATCGTGGATGATGCCGATGAAGCGCATCGTGTCGGCGTAGTTCTGGAGCGGCTCGCCCATCCCCATCATCACCAGGTTCGTCAACGGGCGCCCCAGCTCGCCGGCGCGGCGAGCGGCATCGACTGTCTGCTGGACCATCTCGCCAGCGGTCAGGTTGCGCATGAGCCCGCCGATCCCGGTGGCGCAGAAGGCGCAGCCCACCGCGCAGCCGACCTGGCAGGAGACGCAGACGGTGGCCCGGTCCCGGTACAGCATCAGCACCGTCTCGACGAACTGACCGTCGAACGTGCGGTAGAGCATCTTGACGGTGTCGCCGTTGTCGGTCACGGCCTCGCGCTCGAGCACCATCGTCGCGAACGGAAGAGCATCGGTCAGCTTTGCCCGCAGCCCGGACGGGATGTTCGCCATCTCGCCGTAGCCGGTTACCTTTTTGTCGTAAATCCAGTCCAGCATCTGAGCGGCACGATAGGTGGGCTCGCCCAGCGCCCGCACCCGCTCCTCGAGCTGGGCCGGGGGCAAATCGTAAAGGGTCGTCGGCCGATTGCGCCGGGAGGCCGGGGCCGGCGTCGTCGCATCGCGATCGTCTTCCATTGGAAGGGGCATCGCGGGCGACGAGGAGCTGTGGCCGGGACGATCGTGGTCGGCAAGAGAGGGAGGCATCGGGCATTCCTGAGGAGGGAGCATTGAATCGGGAGGCTCACGTTCGCGGGGCTCACGGCAAGAGCGGGCCGCGATACGGGGCGGAACGACGAAGCTGGGTATGCTTGTCATACAGTTTACCATCGCGGTCTGGCGGCCGTCGTCCCGCGTCGTCGTGAGACAATGCCGGGCATCGCGATACCCGGAACGGCAAGGGACGCGATCGTGGTGCCGGGAGCGACCTCGTCCGAGGGACGAGACGAGAGGAGCCACACGATGATCTGGAAATCGCGTCGCGGCGCGGAAGCCGATCCACCTTGGTCACTGGTCGCCAGGCGGATCGTTCCCGGACTGGTCGTTGGTGCGGTGCTCCTGAGTGGCGGCGGGCGTCGCGCCGTGACCGGGCTCTACCGCCGGTACCTCCGGGATCGGATCGCCGATATCGGCCTCGGCTCGCTTCGCGCTTCCGCCCCCGCAATGACCGGGCCGAGCGATCCTCCCGCCGCCCAGGTCGCACTGACGGTGACCAACGAGGATGCCGCAAGCGACCCTGGCCCACCGCTCACCGGCGGTCCAGGCGTTCCGCCGAGCGGGGCCAGCCCGTCGGCTGGTTCCCTGGCAATACTGGTGGATCCCCAAGGCATCCCGGAAGAGCAACCGCTGGGCAGTAATTCCCCGGCTGCCGAGTCCGGATCGATCCCTGCCGATTCCGTCGCCGCCGACGGCTCACCTACTTGCCCGGCGGAGTTCCCGATCAAGGGCAACGGACGATCCGGCATCTATCATCTGCCCGGCGCGTTCGCCTACGACCGGACGGTGCCCTCGATCTGCTTCCGGTCCATCGAAGCCGCCGAACGGGCCGGGTTCCGAAGCATCCGGTCTCGCAACCCATGAGCGCCGCGACACGCCCGAAACGTTCCACGATCGATCTCAACAGCGATCTCGGCGAGGGATTCGGCGCGTTCCGGGTTGGACCCGATGAGGAGCTCTTCCCTTTCATCTCCAGCGCCAATGTTGCTTGCGGGTTTCACGGCGGCGATCCCAGGATGATGAGCCGGACGGTCGAACAGGCGAGGAAACACAACGTCGCGGTCGGCGCCCACCCCGGTTTCCCCGACCTGGCCGGGTTCGGACGGCGCAACATCGCCGCTTCCGCCGAGGAGATTCGGACCGACGTGCTCTATCAGATCGGGGCGATGGCGGGGATCACCCGGGCCGAAGGCGCAGCGCTTCGCCATGTCAAGGCCCACGGCGCCCTCTACAACATGGCCGTCAAGGATCCGGTGGTTGCCGAAGCGATCGCGCGGGCGGTCCGGCAGTTCGACGCCGCGCTCCGCTTCTTCGTGATCCCCGGAAGCGCCCTCGAAGCGGCAGCGATCACGGCCGGGCTAACGGTCGTCCGCGAGGCGTTCGCCGATCGTGCCTATCACGCCGACGGCTCGCTGGTCTCCCGTTCCGTTCCGGGGGCGGTGATCGAGGATGCCGAGTTGGTTGCCGCGCGCGTCATCCGGCTCGTCGAGGAGGGGGTGATCGAGACGATCGAGGGGGACCTCCTGACGCTGGAGGCGGACACGATCTGCATCCACTCCGATACCGCCACGGCGGTTCCGATCGCGCGGGCGATCAGCGCCCGCTTCGCCCGGGCCGGGATCGATGTCCGCCCCTCGCATCCCATCGAAGGATGACGACGGACAGTCCTTCCCATGCCACCGGCTGGCGAGCGCCCCGGTTCGCCCCGATGGCCGACCATGGACTGCTGGCGACGTTCGGTGACCGGATTGAGGAGGAACTCAGTTGCCGGATCGGCAGCCTGGCATCCGCGCTCGATGCGCTCGCTGTCGTCGGCGTGCGCGAACTCGTCCCCGCCTACACCTCGCTCACGGTGCTTTACGATCCCGCCATAACCGATGTTCCCGTGCTGCGGGATGGGATCGCCCGGCTCTGGTTGGATCGCGACGAATCGGACGATGACGACCCTCCCCCGCGGGAAGTGTTGATCCCGGTCCACTACGGCGGTCCATTCGGTCCCGATCTGCTCGATGTCGCCCGCCATACCGGGCTGTCTCCGGCCGAGGTCGTGCGACGTCACGCGGCGGCCCGGTATGTCGTGGGCGCGCTCGGGTTCGCGCCGGGATTCGGCTTCCTGATCGGTCTCCCACCGGAGCTGGCGACCCCGCGCCGGCAGACGCCTCGATCGCGGATTCCGCCGGGTTCGGTCGGGATTGGTGGGCGGCAGACTGGCGTCTACTCGTTGCCGACGCCGGGTGGCTGGTCCCTGATCGGGCGTACCCCGCTGACCCTTTTCGACCCCGCGCGGGAGCCGGCGAGCCTGCTGGCGACCGGCGATGTCGTCCGTTTCGATCCGATCGACCGGTCATCCTGCGCGGAGTTAACCGCCCGGAAACCG
>CADCWJ010000817.1 GCA_902806365.1 uncultured Thermomicrobiales bacterium | reverse complement strand
TCGATCGATGGCGAGTTGAGCGACCAAGGGGGCGGAAAGTTCACCGTTGAGGGCAATGGCTCGCTGTTCGTGACCCCAGCGCTGGTGCAATACATCTCGACCGCCGAAGTACCGGAGGGCAGCCTGCCCGCCGATGATGAGGCGGTCGCGTTTGCCCGGGAGTGGTTACGTCAAACGGAGCTCCTTCCCGCCAACGTTGGTCAGGGCGAGATCGTCGCGAGGGTCGAGAATCCACCCCGGGTCATCGTCAGCTTCAAGCCGGTCCAGCCGGAGCGGCTGCTGTCCGCCGATCCCAGCATCACGGTCACGATGGGCTTGAACGCGTCGATCCTCGAGGCGTCATTCCGGTGGGCCGCGCTCTCCATCGCCGACACGTTCCAGCTTCGGGCGCCCGATGCCGCCTGGACCGAGGTCGCCGAACGGCGATCCTACCTCCAGGCGTCAATTCCTCCCGACACGATCGCGCCCGGATCCACGATTACGGGCGTAGCCACCTATGCTGACGTCTCGCTCGCCTACACGTCATCGGGAATTCCCGGCGAGCAGCAGTATCTCCAGCCGGTGTTCGTGTTTTCCGGAACCCTGACTCCAGCGGGCTCCACCGCATCCTTCCCGATCGAGGCGTACGTGCCAGCCATCATCAACAGCCAGCAGCCAGTCGGTTGAGGGACCAGCCGTGAGTGAATCCGAACCGTCGCCACGTCGAATCCTGGTCGTGAACGGACCCAACCTGAACCTGCTCGGAACGCGCGAACCGGCACTGTATGGATCGGGCACGTTGAGTTCCATCGTTGAGGACCTTGAAGTTCGAGGACGGAACGGATCGCCGGCACTCGAGATTCGAGCATTTCAGTCAAACCATGAGGGAGCGTTACTGGATTTCCTTCACGCTCAGTCAGCGGAGGCGGCCGGAGTCATCATCAACGCCGGCGCGCTGACACATTACAGCTATGCCCTTCGTGACGCGCTGGCGGCGATCGCGATTCCCGCCGTCGAGGTCCACCTTACGAACATCCACGCGCGGGAGGCCTTTCGCCATCTCTCGGTCATCGCCCCGGTAGTGGCGGGCCAGATTGCCGGGCTTGGGCCGGAGTGATACTACCTTGCACTCGAGTGGCACCGAACCCGGCTGGAACGGAGCGTGGCCGCCCTGTGATTCACCGAGACTATGAAAACATCGCGGCGCAGCTCGGTGTTGATGCGGTGCTGGTAACGAACGGCACGAATCGCCGGTACCTGACGGGCTTCACTGCCGAGGATCGTGCCGCGGATGAATCTTCCGGCGTCGTCCTCGTGACGGCCACCGGATTGACACTCTTCACTTCCCCGACGAATGAGCCGTGGGCGCGCAGCGAGGTTCCCGGATGGATCGACGTGGCCCCCGCGACGCGTCCATGGACAACGGCGGTTGCGAGGGCATGCCGGGCCGGTGGCTATCGACGCGTCGGGTTCGAGGACGCCTCCACGAGCGTGCGGGATCACGCTGCGCTGTCCGGGCAGCTCGGCCCATCCGTCGAACTCATCCCGATCGGCGACGGTATCGATCGCCTTCGAGCGATCAAACGACCCGACGAGCTGGCGGCAATCGAATCGGCGATTGCGATGACAGATTCCGCGTTCGTCAGTGCATCCGCACAGCTCAGGGTCGCGATGACCGAACGGGAGCTGGCCGACATCGTACGTGCCGAACTTCGTGCCGCGGGCAGTGACGGCGAGGCGTTCCCGACGATCGTCGCCTCCGGCCCGAACGCCGCCAAGCCGCATCACGTGCCGGGCGACCGCGCGATCGCCGAAGGCGAGCCTGTCATCATCGATATGGGAGCAAAGGCGGATGGCTATTGTGGCGACCTGACGCGGACACTTTGGATCGGGCAGCCGAGCGCCCAACTTGTTACCATGTACCGGCTGGTCGCGGAGGCGCAGGCTGCGGCGGTCTCGGCCATCCGGGGCGGGGCGCCCGCCTCAGCCATCGATCGTGCCGCGCATGATGTGTGCGATGCGGCCGGGATGGGTCACTACGTCATCCACGGCGTCGGACATGGGCTGGGATTGCGCATCCATGAAGCTCCCTCGGTCGGCCGGTTGTCACAGGATATGCTGCAGCCTGGTCAT
>CADCWJ010000816.1 GCA_902806365.1 uncultured Thermomicrobiales bacterium | reverse complement strand
TCCTTGAGGAGGCCTCGAACACGGTGGTTGAACAAGGCTGGACAGCGGCACGGGCCGACGATGGAACACTTGTTCTCACCCGGAGCGAGCCTTTGAACCAGCGCTCAGCGATCGGAACCGACGTCGACCCCGTCAGGCTGGAAATTTTCAACAACCTGTTCATGGCGATCGCCGAGGAAATGGGCGTTGCGTTGCAGGCCACGGCCACCTCCATCAACATCAAGGAACGCCTCGATTTCTCCTGCGCCCTGTTCGACGCAGAAGGTGCGCTGATCGCCAATGCGCCGCACATCCCGGTGCATCTCGGCTCCATGGGCGAGAGCATCCGGACGATCATCGATCAACGGGGCGGCGCTCGGGACGGCCGCGGGATCCGGCGCGGTGATGCGTATGTGTTGAACGACCCTTACCGGGGCGGCACGCACCTGCCCGACATCACGGTCATCCTGCCGGTATTTCTGACCGATAGCAGCGAGCCCGAGGCTTTCGTGGCGGCGCGCGGCCACCATGCGGATGTGGGCGGGATCGCGCCCGGATCGATGCCGCCCGAAAGCACTTCGATCGACCAGGAGGGTGTGCTCATCGACAACGTCCTGCTGGTTGATGAGGGACAGTTCCGCGAAGCCGAGATGCGCGAACTGCTTGGCTCAGGCGAGTGGCCAGCCAGACGGCCCGATCGCAACATCGCAGACCTCAGGGCTCAAATGGCAGCCTGTAGCCGCGGCGCCGGCCTGCTGGAGCGCGCCAGCGAGGAATATGGAGCGGAGGTCATTGCTGCGTACATGAGCCACATCCTCGGCAACGCGGAGGAGTCGGTGCGACGGCTACTCGACCGCCTCGAGGATGGAGCCTTCACCTACGAGATGGACAGCGGTGCCGTCGTGCATGTCGCCATCAGGCTCGATCGCTCGACCCGCTCCGCGACGTTCGACTTCACCGGGACGAGCCCGCAGCGCGCCGACAATTTCAACGCGCCGCGCGCCATCACGCGCGCGGCTGCGCTCTATGTCGTTCGGACCCTCATCGACGACAACATCCCGTTGAACGATGGCTGCCTCCGGCCGATCCGCCTGGTGGTGCCGGAGGGATCGATGCTGAACCCGCTGCATCCCGCCGCCGTGGTCGCCGGCAATGTCGAGACCAGCCAGGTGGTCACCGATGCCCTGTTCGCCGCGACGGGCCGCCTTGCGCCCTCTCAGGGGACGATGAACAACTTCACTTTCGGCAACGAGCGGGACCAATATTATGAGACGATCGCCGGCGGCTCGGGGGCCGGGCCCGATCACGACGGAACCGACGCGGTCCAGACCCACATGACCAACAGCCGGCTGACCGATCCCGAGATCCTCGAGACCCGCCTTCCGGTCCGTCTCGATCGTTTTGCGATCCGGCGCGCGTCGG
>CADCWJ010000815.1 GCA_902806365.1 uncultured Thermomicrobiales bacterium | reverse complement strand
AGCGCGCTGACCCGCTTGACCGGGCCGAGAATGGAGGCCATCGCCTGTACGTAGTAAACGCCGACATCGAAGAGTGGACCGGCTCCCGGCTGGAAGAAGAAATAGGGATCCGGGTGCCACGCTTCCATGCCGCGGCTCAACATGAACGCCGAGACCGCGACCGGATCGCCGATGATCCCCTCGTCGAGATACTTGCGAGCCGACTGGAGCCCGCCGCCGAGAAAGGTATCGGGCGCCGAGCCGACCAGCAGCCCCTTCGCGACCGCCGTTTCGAGGAGCTTGCGCCCATCTTCCCGCGAAATCGCCAGCGGCTTCTCGTTGTAGGCGTGCTTGCCGGCGTTGATCGCGGCGAGGGCGATCTCTGCGTGGGCGGCCGGGATCGTCAGGTTGACGACAATGTCGACCTCGGGATGGGCGATCAGCTCGTCGACCGAGAATGCCGCGACGCCAAACTTCTTCGCCCGGTCCCGCGCGCGCTCGACGAGCAGATCGGCGACGCCGACGACCGTCGTGTTGTCGAAGCGCGTCGTCAGGTTTTCGAGATACACCTCGGAGATCACCCCCGCGCCGACGATCCCGATCCGCACCTTGTTCGTCGCTTCTGTTGCCATGGACGGTTGCCCCTCTTTGGTCGTCTGCGCTGACCCCTCGGCGAGCCTGTCCAGGCGGGCCCGGCGACTCGATCGGTCGCGCCTAGCTTACCCGCTAAAGCGCCGTTCCGGTTGCCCGCCGCCGCAGGGTTTCGACGGCTCGGGACCGGGTCCGCCTCCAGGTCTTTCGCGTGGGCCTCCCGAACGGTAGAATCCGGCGATCGCACTGGGATGGAGCGATAGGGAAGCGGGAACGGGGGGAACGGCTGTGGCGATCAGGTTGATTCATGCAGGGCTGGGCGGCTGGGGAACGGATTGGGAAGAGAACGCGCTGCCCCCGGTCCGCGAGATCGAGCGCGTCGCCTGGGTCGACTCGCACGAGCCGACGTTGGCCAAGGCGAGGGAGCGGCTGGAGTTGCCCGCCGACCGATGCTTTGTCTCGCTGGCGGATGCGTTCGCCAACGTCGAGGCAGACGCAGTCCTGATCACGGCGCCGCTATTCGCCCATGTCCCGCTGGCGATCGAGTCGCTCGAAGCCGGCAAGCATGTCCTTGTCGAGAAGCCGTTCGCCGCGACCCTTGCCGAGGCGAAGGGCGCGGTCGAGCTGGCGGACGAGAAGGGGCTGACACTGATGGTCAGCCAGCAATACCGTCACTACCCGGCGGTGCGCAAGGCGGCCGAACTGGTCGTCACCGAAGCGTTCGGCCCGGTCGGGATGGTTCGCCTTGATTTTCGCAAGTACTCGAACCGGGCGAAGACCGGGGCCAGCCGTCACTACGACTTTCCGCACCCGCTCATCTTCGACATGGCGATCCATCACTTCGACCTGATGCGGATGATCCTCGGCCAGGAGCCGGCCCGCGTCTTTACGCAGGTCACCGATCCACCGTGGAGCAAGTTCCGGGACGAGGCGTCAGCGGCGATCACGATCACCTTCGAGCGCGGAACGGTCGTCAGCTACCGGGGAAGCTGGATCAGCACTGGCGAGCCGACCTTCTGGGGCGGCGAGTGGCACGTCGAGTGTGAGCATGGCGAGCTCCACTTCGTGAGCCGCGAGGGCGGCTCGTCGGGCGATGCCTCAGACGAGCTGCACGTGCTGCCGCTGGACGGGACGGCGGAGGCGGTCGAGCTGGATCATTTTGCTTATCACGGCCGGTCGGCCGGTTTGCTCGCGTTCGCGAACGCGATCGAGACGGGCGAGGAGCCGGAGACCTCGGGCCGGCGCAACCTGCCCAGCCTGGCCCTGATGATCGCGGCAGCCCGGTCGGCCGAATCGGGCAAGGTCGAGGAAGTAGAGCGCTTTGGCTGACGGGTTGACTATGTGATCGGGCGTGATTCGCCCCAGAATGTTCCGGATGCCTTCCGCCACCCGCTACCTGACTACGGGGGCACGACGCGGCACGGGCACTCCTCACCCCGTCATCCAGAGCGAAGGGATGGGTCGCATCCGCCAAAAGGCAATAGCGAAGCAATTAGGCGAATGTGGCCCATTGATCCCTGCGAGATCGCCTGTTGAGGATCGATGCGTGAAGCGCTCGGCGCCGGAGCCGTCGCCCTTCCACCGGGGCATTACCTCCTGCCTCCCGGTGTCCCGGCGAAGAGCCTGCGCCTCTCGTCAGCTGTGTCGGGCGACCGCGTCGCCGATCCCGCAGGATCGGAACCAGATTGGGCAATGATCCCGGTCCGGATCATTGGCGGCAGCGTCGGGAATCGACGCTAAGCGCCTTCCATGTAATGGAGAGGGAGCAGTGCCGATGGGTCGTTCGCTCCGCGCCGCCTCAGTCATCGTCACTCTGGCAACGCTCCTCCTTGCCGGAGCGATCTCCTCGATGGACATGGAAGGCGATCGCGACTGCGGACATTTTGGCTCCCGGGAGGAGGCTCAGGCAGAGCTGGAGGCCACACCATCCGATCCTGATCGTCTTGACGGGAACAACGATGGGATAGCCTGCGAAGACCACGACTACTCGGCGGGAACTCCAGCAGACGAGGAAGCGGCTTCCCCAGTGGCGACGCCTCTCGGCGGCACGCTGGACATCGACCTTCGTCGCCGTAATCTCAACTGTGCCGACTTCCTCAGCCAGCAAGCGGCCCAGGCGGAGCTCAACGCCAACCCGGCCGATCCCCATGGGCTGGACCGCAACAACGACGGCCAAGCCTGCGAGGATCACGACTACAGAGCGCAAGGGAAGGGAGGGGCGTTCACACGTGCAGCGGCCCGCGACATGGATGTCCCCCCTCGCATCCCGGCCACGCGCGGGAGTGACAGTCCCACGCTTCGATCGCGACGGCCGACGCGCCGGGAATCCGGGCAGTTGCGTGGCTGGCGCAAGCGCCCTCCGAACGCCGGACGGAGACAGCTCATCCACGATCGTGGAACCTGGCAGGGGCGACGGATTGTCAACGAGGCGTGAATCGCAACCGTGACCCGCAGCGGCCAGCGGACGCGGACGGATCTTGGGCGTCTACGCTGCCGATGTCCGGATCCCGACGGTTAATCGCAGATCGGCATCCACAATGACGGGTGGATGGGGCGATATCTGATCGTGCTCCTGAAAGAGCGGGTCGTGATCGGCCGCGTTCGCCCCCGGAGTCCCGAGTTCGATCATGAGACCCACGGCTTTATGGACATGCTTGACCTCGCGTGCGCCCTCGCCGAGGCGTGATCGGTTTCATCGGACGGTGGTGCGGGAAGACCGCCCTTCTCCGTCACGGCCCGCACGTCTTGTGGCTCGACTATCGCTATGTCGAAATCGAACCTTCACACAAAACCGTT
>CADCWJ010000814.1 GCA_902806365.1 uncultured Thermomicrobiales bacterium | reverse complement strand
GCCGAGCCTGGAGTGGCCCGGTAGTCCACCGGACGGATCAACGGACACCAGCCCGCGTCTCCCGCGGGGTCAGGTTCAACGCTCACCCGGCGGTGCGCACCGGGCCGGGATGACGCGTGATCGCTGGATGGAGCATCGCGCCCTGGTCTGCCACGGAGGTTCCCGCAATGCCGTTCGGTATATCGCCCGACAAGTCAGCACGCGGTCGTGCGTCCGGTCCCGGAGCCGGCACGCCCACCTCGCGGGCCGACCGTCCGACCGGCAAGGCATGGGCGTCGTTCGAGGCGGACGGTATCGTCTGGGAGGGCGAGGTCGCGATTGTCGGTGGCGGGATCGAGCTTCCGGCGCGCCTGGTCCTGACGTCGAGTCAGCTTGCGCTGGTCTCCAGCGGGCAGGTCGTGCTCGACGTCCCGCGCACTTGGTTGCGTCCGGCCGCTGAGGAGATGGGACAGGACGCGCTCCGCGTGTCGATAACGCCGGAAGGGCGCACGGCTGGATTGGAGGAAACGGATCACTTGCCGATCCGGATCCGGGCCGGACGTGCCGCCACCAGGCAACTTGCGGCAACCCTCGTCGGCACGGCCTCCTACGCGCCATCGCCCGGTAACTCGGAAGTGGCAAACCAGCCGGCCGGCAGCGCTCCGGCGTGGGCGGGCGGTATTGGTGCGGCGACACCGATGGCGCTCCCGCCGCTGCCTGAGTTCGGAGATGATGAACCGCCGGCTAAGCAAACCTGGCCCCCGATCGAGCAGCAGGGGATCCCGGCACCAGGAACGCGGTCGCGACCTCCGGCGGTGACTGCGCCCGCTTCGAGCTCCCCTTCGCCGACGAGCGAGGACGCGGATGCCGAGACGCCGCCGGCAGGCCCGTCGCGTGTCGCGACGACAAGCCGGCTCGCTCATCGTCGGGCACGGACGACCGCGATCGAGGCCGAAGAAGCCAATCCAGTCGTCACCTTTGAGCCTCGTCAGGTCAACCGGGGCCTGATCTGGGGGCTTCGCCTGTCGATCCTGCTTGTGCTTGTCAGCACCGCGCTCTACTTCGGGCGAGACCGGCTCTATGAGCGTCTCGATGTGGCGTTCCCGGCGAATGTCGAAGAGCGGCTCGGGCTCCGCCAGGATACGGCGGACATCAGCCAGATCCCGGCCGCCAGCGACCAGGCGGGAGCGACGCTGGAAGGCACCACACCAACGAGCGAGCCGACAAGCGCACCGCCTGATGGTAGCGGACAGAGCGTGCCCTCCGACGGCACGAGCGGCGGCGAGCTGCAACCCGTCCAGGAGACCAGCACCGCCGCTCCCGATGAGGAGGGGAACGATGGTCCGGGGCAAGGCGACTCCCCGACCGAGGTTCCCGGCGTACCGCCCGTGCCGACGTCCGATCCTGACTCCGATGAGCCCCGGGCCGGCGTCGATGAGGCCTCCGATGACGTGCCAGGGGACGCCCTGCCTGAGCCGACCGCACCAGTCGTCGAGGTTCCGCCGCCCACCGCGACGGAACCGCCGACTGAGATTCCAACTGAACGACCAACCGAAACCCCGAGGGCGACGGCGACCGAGGTACCGACCGAAGCGCCAACCGAAGTGCCAACCCGGACGCCGGCACCGAGTGCTACCGCCACCGTGACGCCGACCGTGGGCCCGACGCAAACTCCAGCGCCCACACCTACCGCGACCGAAGCGCCGACCCGGACGCCTGCGCCGACCGCCCCCGCCACACCGACCGCAGAGCCAACGCAGACGCCGGCTCCCACCGCGACCGTGGACCCGACGCGGACTCCGGCTTCCACCGCCACGGCGACCTCGAACCAAGTGCCGACCCGAACTCCGGCACCGAGTGCCACCGCGACGGCGACCGTGGACTCGATGCAGACGCCCGCGCCGACCACCACGGCCACACCAACCGGAGAGTCAACGCAGACCCCGGCCGCCACGGCCACACCGACCGTGAACCCGACGCAGACCCCGGCCCCCACGGCGACGGACACCGCCACCGCAACTCCGGCACCATCCCAACCTCCGGCTCAAACCCCCACGGTCGTCCCCGAGACAGTGCTGGAGTCACAACCCCCAAGCGTCGATCCGGAGACGCCGCCCGCCCAGTCGCTCGGTGACGGTGCGTTCCGCTACGCCATCGAAGGCGCCGCCCGAGGCGACACCATCGAGGAACTGCCCGACGTCAACGACGTGGGAAACTACGGAGAATGGGTGGTCATCTCCCTCTACGGTGAGAACTGGACCGCGAGCGAGCGCGAGTTCGACATGAGCCAGTTCCGGCTTGTCGCCGACGGCAAGGAGATCCTGCTCGACGTCGGAAACGGCTGGGTCAGCTCCCAGCTCGGTCTCGATCCGGCGTACGGCAACACCGATACCGTCTCCCTGGCTCCAGGAGAAGGTCATCGGTTCGCCCTCACATTCCTCGTCCCCCAGGGTGCCGAGTCGCTCGTCTTGTACGCGGGCGAACAGGCCGTCGATCTGGAGCCGGTCCTTGCGCAGCCCGCTCCACTGGCGATCCCTGAGGAGGCACCCGCCTTGCCGGAATTCATCGAAGCCACCGTTGTCGGGGCGGAGAACGGGGAAACGATCGTTATCGAGCGGGACGGGGTTCGGCAGACGGTCCGTTATCTCGGGGTCGACGCCCCGACCGGCGACGACTGCTTCGCCGAAGAAGCCACCGCCGCCAACGCCGAGCTTGTCGTGGGCAAGCGAGTCCGGATCGAGCGCCAGGCGACCGCAACCGACGCCCGCGGCAACCTGGTTCGCGATGTCTGGGTCGAAGCAGACGACGGCCGCTTCGTCCTCGCCTCCGCCGCCCTGGTCACGGATGGAGCGTTGCGCGCCGGGATCAGCGAACCGAACACCCGGTTCGCGGGGTGGCTGACGGGTTCGGAATCCGCCGCCAGGGCGGAAGGCCGGGGCCAGTGGAGCGCATGCGAGCCGGAGGCAATGGGTGCCCCAGGCTCCGTCGTGACGATGGTGGGAACGGCCACTCGCGGCGGCGCCCTCCGCGGCCCCGATCGCTGAGGCAACCATCGATAGATCATCGCAAAGCGACCACTCGCGAGGCGAGTGGTCGCTTTGCGCGTCCGGCCAGCGCCGTCGCGCGGCGCCGATCGTTGTCCGGGGATGGACAGAAAGGGTACGCTCCCACGGTCACCGACGACGGTGCGCGGCAAGCGCGACGGCGCCGCGCCCCTCCACTCCTCACCTTCGACGGAGATCGAGCTGCCCCATGCGTGAAATCGGGATATTCAGCGGCACCGCCCACCAGGACCTGGCCCATGAGGTCTGCGACACGTTGGGGCTGCCGCTGTTGCGGGCGCAGGTCAACCGGTTCAGCAACGATTGCCTGCAGGTCCAGCTCCAGGCGAACTGCCGGGAGCAGGATGTCTTCCTGATCCAACCGCTGGTGCCGTCGGTCCAGGAACACCTGATGGAACTGCTGCTGATGCTCGACGCCGCACGAGGCGCCTCCGCCGCGCGGATCACGGCGGTGATCCCGCATTACGCCTACGCACGGTCGGACAAGAAGGACATGCCCCGGATCTCGATCGGCGGTCGTCTCGTCGCCGACCTGCTGGTCACTGCCGGAGCAAACCGGGTGCTGACAATGGCCCTGCACGCGCCGCAGGTGCACGGGTTCTTCAGCGTGCCGGTCGATCATCTCAACGCGCTCAACGTGATCGCCGATCACTTCAAGTCGCGCGATCTGACCAACACGATCGTCGTTTCGCCTGACCTCGGCAACGCCAAATCGGCGACCCAGTTCGCACGGGTGCTCAACCTGCCGGTTGCTGCTGGTTCCAAGCGCCGGCTTGCCGACGACAAGGTCGTGATCGACGCCATCGTGGGCGATGTCCACGGCAAGAACGTCATCGTCCTCGACGACGAGATCGCTACCGGGGGCTCGATCCTGGAGTTGATGAACAGCCTGCGCAAACTAGACGTCGGCCGCATCTCGCTCGCCTGCACGCACGGCCTGTTCACCGGCAAGGCGATCGAGCGCCTGGGATCGTACGCCGATCTCGACGAGATCGTGACCACCAACACCGTACCGATCCCAGAACACAAGCGCCTGCCGAACATGCATGTCCTGTCGATCGCGCCCCTGCTGGCGGAAGCGATCCACCGCATTCACGAAGGCGAGTCGGTCAGCAGCCTGTTCGTCAACTCGTTCTGACCGCCCATCCCTCCCCTTCCACACCAGCGGGAATGGTTCCCGAAGGGACGGACCGCGGCCCATGAGTTCCCCTCTGCACAAAGCACGCGGGGTGTCCGCCCGGCATTGCCGATGCACCGCCCTCGGGAAGCGGCGATTCCGGTTGCGCTCCAGACGTCGTGGGACGTAAGGTTGCGCCAACACGTCGACGGAGCCGAGTACTCCGGCCCCCTCGTCCCCAGCGAATCGCGGACCGTGCAAGCGCGATGGCGAGCCCCGGATGAAGACCCTCCCGAGCGCATGGCCGAACGATCCGTTCCCGACGCCCGATCGCTCCCCGATCGGGTGCCGGTTCCACGACTGATCCGCGTAGTCCATGACGGCCCGCCCCCGTTACCGGGCCCCAGAAGGTCGATCCCCCGCGTGGCATCACCGCCAGCGGCAGGATCGGCGAATTGCGGTGGCACCACGAGCGCCCCCCTCGTCCGCAAGGCGGAGGGGGTGTGTTGTGCTCGCGGAGGTGACATCGTGCCCCACGCTTCTGTTCCAGTGCCCTCGATCGCCCATGGTAGGGCACGCGTATGGTCCGCTGATCTTGGGGACCACGTTGGCGAACGCGTCGTCCTGAGGGGTTGGTTCCATCACCGCCGCGCGTTGAAATCCGTCCTCTTCCTGCTGCTGCGCGACGCCAGCGGCACGGCCCAGATCGTCATCGAATCGCCCCCCGATCGTGCCCTTGTCGAGTCGCTCCCGCACGAATCGGTGATCGCGGTCACCGGCCAGGCCATCGCCTCTCCGCAGGTGTCCGCCGGAGTCGAGATCCACGATCCGTCAATCTCGGTCATCAGCCGGGCGGCGGACGAGCCGGGGATCGAACTGTTCCGGCCCGAGCTCGGCGCCTCTCTGCATACCCGGCTCGACAATGCAGCGGTGAGCCTGCGCCACCCCCGGCGGGCGCGGACGCAGCGGCTCGCGGCGGCGATTGTCGAGGCCTTCCGGTCGTCGCTCCGCGCCCAGGCATTCGTCGAGATCGCCACTCCGAAGATCGTCGATTCTGCTCCGGAAGGCGGATCCAACGTGTTCGCGCTGGACTATTTCGGCCGCGACGCCTACCTCGCGCAGAGCCCGCAACTCTACAAGCAGATCATGGTCGGAGCGCTGGAGCGCGTGTTCGAGACCGCGCCAGCCTTTCGTGCGGAGCCGCACGACACCTCCCGGCATGTGAGCCAGTTCCTGTCGCTCGACGCCGAGATGGGATTCGTCGCCGATCACGTCACCGTGATGGGCGTGCTGACCGAAACGATCCGGTCGATGGTCGACGCCGCGAGACCGTTCGCGGACCTCATCTCTGGCGACATGCCGGCGGTTCCGTCGTCGATCCCGGATATCCACTTCTCGGACGCACTGGATCTGATCAGCGAGGCGTCCGGCGAGGATGTGCGACAGGAACCCGATCTCGCGCCGTCGCACGAGCGGTGGCTCGGCGCGTGGGCGAAGGAGCGATACGGCTCGGACTGGCTCTTCGTTACCGGCTACCCGATGGCGAAGCGACCGTTCTACACGCATCCGGACCCGTCTCGGCCGCACTGGTCGAACAGTTTCGACCTGCTGTTCCGGGGACTGGAGGTTGTCACCGGCGGCCAACGCCTGCATCGCCACGACGACTACCTGGCAGCGCTGGCCACGCGCGGGATCGACCCGGAGCCGTTCGCCGGCTATCTCGATGCCTTCCGGTTCGGGATGCCGCCCCACGGCGGGTTCGCGCTGGGGCTGGAACGGTTCGTGGCCCAGCTCGCCGGGATCGCGAACATCCGCGATGTCGTGCTCTTTCCCCGCGACATGCAGCGACTCACGCCCTGACCACGAGCGACACGACAACGAGCGAACCCGGCCAATGCTGGCCGGGTTCGCTCGTTGTCGTGTCGCTCCGAGATGATCGTTCGATGGTTATGCTGCCGGGGTGAGGAAGTCGGCGACGACCCAGCCAGTCTCGCCTTCCGCCGTCGTCACCGGCCACCAGACGAACCCGTCAGCCTCCGCCGACGCGCCCGTAATCGTCACGACATCGCCGGTGCTGAGCGTCGTAACAACCTCGCCGTTGGTGGTTGCTTCCGAGCGGAGGTTGACGCCGCTTTCGGTGACGGTTGCCTGGCCACCTTCGGCGAGCCCACCGACTTCACCTTCGGCTTCGGCGGGGGCATCGTCCGCGGTGTCAGCGGCGGGCTGACTTGCGCCGGCCGACGATTGCGAGTCCACGAGCCGGGCGCGGAGGATATCCCGCTGGAGATACTCGCCGGCCTCGTAGTTGAACTCGCCGCCGCAGGTGACCAGGGTGAGGGCGGGGTAATCCGTCGGCCCGACCATTTCCGGAGAGTTCAGGCGCTCAGGGGTCAACGTTGCCAGATCAACCCGTTCGATGTACTCGAGCGCGTACACGTACGTCGCACCGTCGCTGCCGATCACGTTGATTTCAGCACCGGGCTGGAGCGCCGCGACATCGGCGAAGACGGCCGGGCCGACATCCCAATAGTCGACGTGACCAGACATCACCGCGTTGCCCGTGACGCCGACCGGAGCCGTTGTGTCATACCAGGACACGACCCACGGTCCGCTGGGATCGAGCATCTTGCCATCGACGATCTGCTGCTGCTCGACATCGGCGTCGACATTGGCATCGGGGATGCTGATCGCGACCGGAACCTGACCCGTCTCGATCCTGGGATTGAGGCCAAGCGGCCCCGCCTTCAGCTCGGTGCCGGTCGCCGATCCCCAGCTTGGGAGACCGACACCGGTGTTGGCGGCGACCGGCGCGCCCAGGCCGACCAGTACGACCACGCTGGCCAGGAGGGGCAGGAACCAGTTTCGAATTCGCGTCTTCATCGTCATCGTTAGGCCTTGTCTCCGTCGGGCGCCTCACGGCTCCCGGTGATTGAACGTTCGATTTCGTACCGTTTGCCGCTACCGCTCTGGATCGATCTCCGACGGGAACGTCGCCGTCATCAGGTACTACGGTGGATCAGCCCGGCGGGATGCATGGAGCGCGAGGACCCTTCGCCCACCGTACCGCCGGGAATACTACCCCACATCCGAAACACCCGACGTTCACGCGCTGAACCACCCTACTTGAACCGCATCCATGTCTTGCCCGACGCGGTCACGATGGGACCGAGAAGATGCTCGACCGGCTCCGACCGGGCGATCCGGCGGCGCTGTCGCGATTTCGAGAGCGCCAGGACCACGATCGGCACGGCCACAACCATCAGGCCGAGCGCGATCATCTCCATCGGCTCGACGCCGCTCTGCTCGCTGGCCGTGACCGTTCCGCCCGGTCCCGTGCCAGTCGTTGGCAGGCGCGCCACCGCCGCGCACTGATACAGCACGACGTCGGTGTTCGCTCCGTTCCGCACGATCACGCGGCTCTTGGCATCGACCCGGTCGGCGACCGCCCTGCACCACGTCCCCTCGTCCTGTTCGAGCTCGTAGAAGCCATCCGCCAGCGCCGTGAAGACATGGACGCCGCGATCGTCCGGGGTGCCCGCGATACCGCTCGACGCCCCACTCTCCCTGATCGTAAAGCTGGCCCCGGAGGCTCCCGGACCGCACTCCGTGTCCCAGTCCATGCCGGCGGTCCTCTCGCCCGTACACAGGTATTCGCGAACGGTGATCGAGCCGGTCGGCCCGGCCGGGGTTGTTTGGCGGTCCTCGACCACGTACCAGTCGCAGGTCACCCGCTCGCCATCGACCGCGACGAACGCCGTCGCACCGTTCTGGAGCGCCTTCTGATGAGTCTCCCCCTCGCCGATCGTGCAGAACACGGCAACGCTGGATAGCCCATCCGGCAGCGACGGAGCCAGCGCGAATTCCGCCGGCAGCAAGTCGTAGAAGCGGACCGCGCCATCCCCGGACGCGCCGGTGCTGGCCCGCAGTGGCGCTCCACCGCTGCCGAGCGTGAACGCAACGTCGTCGACGGTTTCGGTACAGGCGCTCGCGTACGTCTCGCGGGACTCGCCGCCGTATGTTCCGGAGCTGGTCGCGGCGGGCGGGCAGGCGTAGAGGGTGACCAGGATTTCGGATCGCGCCGGCTCCGGTGTGACCGGCGGGGTCACGGCCGTCTCGCCCCGGGAATCGTCACCGATGAAGTACCAGTTGCAGAGGACATCCTGATTCTCGCCGAGTGTGAAGGTTGCAACGCCGCCCTCGACGCTCGCCGCAAACGGTTGATCGGTTGGCGGCAGCGTGCAGACGAGCTCAACCCTCCCGAAGTCGCCCGGGGGCCCGCCCTGGAGGGTGTAGTCGCCAGCCCCGAGCCCGGTGAAGATCACCGTTCCCGGCCCCGGCGTCTGCTCCACGGTCGTTGTTCCGGTTTGCTCGCCGGCGGGACCAGTGAGCAGGAACTCCTGGTCGGCTATCCCGTTGCCATGGCAATCGTCGAAGAACCGATCGCCGGTGTATCCAACAGGGCAGGCGGCGAGGTTCACCTGGACCGAACCGCCGGTTTCCTCGCCCCGCAGCGAAATGGGCACCACAAACCAGGCACAGGAGAGTTGCTCGTCCTTGAGGTCGGCGAAGGTTGTGACGCCCCGATCGTTGAACTCCTTCCGATAGGGTTCTGCCCCCTCCGCGGTGGCACAGAAGAGATACTCGCTGGCGGCTTCGAGCGGGATGTCGCTGTGGAGGGTGTAGGTTCCCGGCGGCAGGTTGTCGAAGCCGATCGCGCTCTGGTTGCCGGTTACCTGCCGCTGCACGGAGCCGTCGGGCGCGGTGAGCTCGAAGCCAATCTCGGCCAGGGGCTCGGTACAGCTCGCGTCGAACGCTTCATAGGCTTCCCCTTCCACGGCCACGTCATACCCCTGGGGGCACGCAAGCACCGCGGACGAGATCCGTGCGGCGCCCGCCCCCGCGTCGCTGACCGCGGGTTCGGTCGCCACCGGTGATTCGACGGCAGGCTCCGTTGGCTGGGCAGTTGGCACTTCCGGGGTCGAGCCCCCTGCAACGATCACGTCTTCCTGGATCAGGAACCAACTGCAGACGAGAGAGCGTTGCTCGCCCGGCTCCAGCGTGGTCACCCCCTCCTCATCGAAGATCAGGAACGCCGGCTCGCCCTCATTCGTGGAGCAGAACATCCACTCGTTCGCTTCAAGCGGAACATCGGCGTAGAACTCGGCGCCGGTGGTTCCATCGAACGCGAGGGACACCCTGCCGTCGGCGTTGGTGGCCTCCACCGTATCAAAATCCGTGGCGGCGTCGATCAGGTGAACGTCCAGCGCCGGCACGGGATCGGTGCAGGCGGTCTGGAAGTCGGAGAACAGTGGGCTGTCGGTGGCGGGGACCGCTCCGGCAGGGCACGTGAAGGCGGAGAGTTCAAGCGGCGAGGCAAAGCGCGGATCGTGGGCCACGTACCAGTCGCAAACGATCCGCTGGCCCTCGCCGAGCGTCACCTGGCCGGTGGCGGCACCGTTGGGGGTGACGGCCAGTTCGAGATCGCTGTCGGCCTCGGAGCAATAGGAGTAGAAGGTGTCACCTGGAGCGGCCGGCCAGTCTACGGCGATGGTGTAATCGCCCCCCGCCAGCTCCTGGAAGATCGCGACGCCGGGACCGTCCTCCACGACTCGCTCGCTGATGCGGCTGTCGGCGAACCCGGCCGTCGAGGTCAGGGCGATCTCGACGCCCTCGGAGGCAAGCGCATGGCAATCGTTGAAGTAGTCGCCACCGGCGGCGATATCGAACCCCGGCGGGCACTCGGCAAGATGAACCTCGATCGAGCCAGCGCCGGGTGGTACCTGGAGCGCCTGGGTCTCGTTGCCGGTCTGCGCCTGGGCTGGGCCCGGGAACGCGGGCAGCAGGCCGCTAACCACCAGCGCGACCAGGACGAACGCCAGGGTCACGCGCCGAAAACCGCTCCCCGAGCGCCACACATCTTGCATGCCAGGATGTTTCTGGTGTGACAGTGATCTCGATGCCATGTCGCGAACCCTCCGCGCCTGAACAGGCCATCACCGGTTCGACCCCGCCGCCATGCCGTCTGGTGGCTACTACACCCACCAACGCGCCCGACGGGCAAGGCGTTTCGTCGTCCGGAGCGTTTGTGTCGCGAGGTGCGGGGTAACGACCATCCTAGCACAGCGGCTCGGCAGCCCCAGGACGACGTGGCGCTCCGGACGCGATCACACGCGCCGGCGCTTGCGGGCCGCAAGCGCAACACGTAGTATTCCGCGTCGTTGACCGCCACAATGACGGTAGACCCGCGGCGATACCGGCATCGAGACCGGACCGCTTGCACCGCGCCGGAACCTGGCCACCGTGGACCCACTGTCTCGCAGCGTCATCAATGGTCCGATCGCCGATCCGCGGACTCGTCCTTCCAGGGAGTTCCAGGGGCCATGACCACGAACGATCCGGACCAGACCGATCCGGCCAATGAATCGTCCGAGCGGCGGACGAAGCCCCCGGCATCGTCAAACGGCGCGGCGGAGCGTGTCCCGGAGCCCGCGACGCACGAAGAAACCCCGCTGCTCCCGCGAACTGCGCGCAAGCCGAAGGTCAAGGCGCCGCGAGCCCCCGGAGTCCGGATCAGCCCGGATCTCGAGGGCATGCAGCGCTTTCAGGGCTCGCACGTCGGCGACCGCCATGTGCGCGTCATCCGGCAGACCCGCGAGGATGAACTCAAGCGAGTCCGGCCCGGTTACCTCGTCGCCGGCGAAGAGGCCAGCACGAGCCGGGGGCGTGTCGGTCGCGCCTACAGCCGGGCCAAGCGCGTATTGATCGGCAGCCCGCTGACGACCTCCTCGGCGATTCACGAGCGCCTGAGCAAGGTGAAGGCGCTGGCCGTGCTCTCGTCCGACGCACTGTCGTCGGTCGCCTACGCCACCGAAGAGATCCTTCGCATCCTGCTGCTCGCGGGAATCGCCGCGATGTCGTTGAGCCTGCCGATCGCCGGGGCGATCATCGCCCTTCTCTTCATCGTCGGATTTTCCTACCGCCAGACGATCAAAGCCTATCCGAACGGCGGTGGTTCCTATATCGTCGCGAAGGACAATATCGGCGAGATCCCGGCTCTTGTCGCCGGCGGATCGTTGC
>CADCWJ010000813.1 GCA_902806365.1 uncultured Thermomicrobiales bacterium | reverse complement strand
GCTGCAGAGCATCACCAGGACACCGTTTACCAGGAACACGAGCTGGCCACCCGGCCGTAACACCCGCGCCGCCTCAGGGATCCAGCGGTAGGGGTCGCACCAGATCGACGCCCCGTACTCGCTGATCGCGAGGTCGAAGCTCGCGTCCGGGAACGGAAGCTGTTCGGCGCTGCCCAGGTGGAGGGGAAACGCGAGGCCGAAGTGCTCCTGCATCCGGCGCGCCGTCTCGAGCTGCCGGGGTGAGTTGTCGATCCCGACTGGTTTGGCGCCTCGGCGGGCGAGCCAGGCCGAGAAGTACCCCGTACCGCAACCGAGGTCGATGACGTCGAGTCCGTCGACGGATCGCGGCAAGGCCCCAATCCTCTCGTCCGGGATGTTGAGCTGTCCCCAGCTCGGCTCGGCCTGCATCCACGCCCGGGGTGCCCAGGCCGCGTACTCATCGGCCTTCGCGTCCCACTCCACCCGGTTGCGCTGGACGTGTTCGGGTAGGCTGCTCGGTTCCGACATGAGGTCCCCTTCGTTTCACGCGTGTCAGGTTGCACGGACTGGACGGGATGGCACGCCCGGGAGTTCCCAGCGGCCGTGAAGCGCCGGACGAGGGGCCATCCTCGGCGTGTCCGCCCTCCCTCGAACCCGAGCCAGCCCCGGCGTTGGTCGCGCGACACCATTTGGTCAGTCGACACCATTTCGTTGCGGGTCGCCGTAGGTCGGAGTGGTAGGCTGTGCCCCGCCCGGAGCCGCCGGGTCGCCAACGACCCACCCGCTCCCAAAGGATAGCCACCCGACATGCCCGACTGGCTCATCGCGATCGTTCTCGGCATCGTCGAGGGGCTGACCGAGTTCATCCCCGTCTCCTCCACTGGACACCTGATCGTCGCCGGCGACCTGCTCGGCTGGGACGGACCGGTCTCGGAGACCTTCGAGGTCGTGATCCAACTCGGAGCGATCTTCGCCATCGCCGTCGTCTATCGGGAGCGGTTCCAGTCTTTCCTGACGCTGGACGGGTACATCGGACGAGGGGGTGACCAGCAGGGACAGGGGCCAAAGATCGGCGCCGGGGCCGGCTTCCGTGGGCTCAATGGGTTGATCCTGCTGGCCTGTTCGGCATTGCCGGCCGCGATCCTGGGTTTCATCTTCCTCGATCTTATCAAGGAGCACCTGTTCGGCTCGTTCACCGTCGCGCTCGGATGGATCGTTGGCGGGATCGCCCTGCTCGTCGTCGAGCGGTTGCTGCCGGACACGAAGCCGGCCGAGGCTGCCCTCACGGCGACGGGTGCCGATGGGGAGCCCGTCCGGATGCCGGAGCGGAAACTGGCTGACGGCCATCGCCGGGCGCTCGCCGCCCCGCGCTATGAGTCGCTGGACGACATCACCTGGCGGGTGGCACTGCTGATCGGTCTGTGCCAGTGCTTCGCGCTCTGGCCCGGCGCCTCGCGTTCGGCATCGACGATCGTGGGCGGGATGTTCCTCGGCGTGAGCCGAAAGGCCGCAGCCGAGTTCTCGTTCTTCGCGGCGATGCCGATCCTGTTCGGGGCGTACGCCCTCGACCTGTGGTCGTCGCGCGACATCATCACCGGCGACGACATCCCGATATTTCTGATCGGGCTGGTCGTCGCCTTCGTCTCGGCACTCCTCGCCGTTCGCTGGTTCATCCGCTTCGTCAGCACCCGGACGATGGTGCCGTTCGGCTGGTACCGGATCGTCGCCGGCAGCCTGCTACTGGGCTGGCTGGCGATCTCCTGACTGGCCCCTGCCTGATGGAGTGAACGTTCAGGAGGCAACCATAGGGGACGAACGGGAATACGGCCTCCAGCGTATTCCGCTTAGCCATCGCTATTCTTTCGCTCCAATCGTGACTAGACCGTTGGCCAGCGAGTAGGCTTGCTTTCCGGCCCCACGAGTCCACCCGGTCCGCCCGCTGCGTCGCCGGCGCTACGCTGGAACGTATCCCGATGATGTTCCCGTTCTCTCTGTCGCACCGTTCCCGAGCTGAACGTGACGAGAACGCCATCCGGCTCCGGGCTGGGTGGCTGGCCATCGTTGCCGCCGTCATCACGATCGCCCTGAAGTTCACCGCCTACGCCCTGACTGGCTCGGCCGGACTGCTGTCGGACGCCGTCGAGTCCCTGGCGAACCTTGTCACCGCCAGCGCCGTCCTGATCAGCATCTGGTACGCCAGCCGCCCGGTCGACCGCTCGCACAACTATGGGCACGGCAAAGTCGAGTTCTTCGCCAGCGGGGTCGAGGGGCTGTTCATCGTCGGTGCCGCCGTCGCCATCGGCTGGATCGGCGTCATCCGCCTGTTCGACCCGCACGAGCTGGAGTCGCTCGGGCT
>CADCWJ010000812.1 GCA_902806365.1 uncultured Thermomicrobiales bacterium | reverse complement strand
GGTCGAGTTCATCGACGCCGAGGTGATCGAGGGGCACGTCCGCGTTCCACTCTCGTCCCGGATGTCTACAACCGAGCTGCTGTTGCAGGCCGAGTATGCCGAGTTCCTGCGCCGCACCGATCTCGACCGGCTGCAGCCGGAGCACGACATCCGGCCCACGGCGCTCGGCCGGTATGACGTGATTCTCGAGCAGATCGAGCAGCATCGGGCCTGGCTCTCTTCGATCTGGGACCGTGAGGCGACGATGGCCGAGGCGGTCAACGACTGGTACACGTACATCTACATGCCGATCGTGCAAATCGCGCGGGACCGTGGCGTGCTGGAGCAGTTCCCCCATCTCAGCGAAGCCGATATCTACCTCTGGGTCATGAATCACCGGCATGTGCTGGGCGAGCGGGAAGGGCACGACGTTGGGCCGAAGGAGTCCGCGAACGACTACGCGGAGCTGATGACCCAGCCGCTCGGCGTCGGCGACCGGATGATGGGGCTGCTCGGCGCCGACTCTCCACGCTCACCGGACGCCGCGGTCGAGGCGAAACGGCGAGCACGCCTGAAGCGCTGGCCGCGGCCGCGCGGGGGCCGCCCGAACGTGGTCGCCCGTTCGGAAAAAACCGGCACCACGTGAGCCGGCACGGGGAGTAGGCATGGACATCGAGAGCGAGAGTACCCTGGCCAAGCACTGGATCGTGGTCAGCTCGGTCGACAACTGGCAACGTACAGTGGATCGAGATTTCACGATCCAGGGGCTCAAGTCGCGGCATCGCAAAAAGGCGGAACAGATGCGGCCCGGCGACAAGATCGTGTACTACGTCACCGGCCGCAAGGCGTTCGCGGGGATTGCGACGGTCACGTCTCCCTATTTCGAGGACAGCGAGCCGATCTGGGTGAGCGGCAACGCGAAGAAAGCAGGCGAAGAGTACCCCTTCCGAGTCCGTATCGAGCCGGATCTGGCACTTGTGGACAAGGCGTTCGTGCCGGCGGAAGGGATCGCCCGGAAGATGGTCTACGCCAGCAAATGGCCGGCGGAGCACTGGACGTTGGCGTTCCAGGGCAACGTCCACCTGATCCCCGAGGAAGATTACCGGCTGATCCGCGAGGCGATCGCATCCGCCGCGTGACCGGTCCGACGACATGCAATCGATCCCGCAGAACCCCCTGTAATATGGTCTCAGCCCGGGCCCGCCAGCCTGTCGTGGCCCCGCTTGCCCGGAGGAGGTTTTCCATGCGCCCACGCACCTACGACTGCGGCTACGGTTGTCCGATTGAGGCGGCGTTCGACGTCATCGGGGGCCGCTGGAAAGGGGTACTCCTCTACCATCTGCTCGAAGGCCCGAAGCGAAACAGCGAGCTGCGACGCCGCATCCGAGGGATAACCCCGCGCGTGCTGGCGAGGCAACTGCGCGAGCTCGAAGCCGCCGGCGTCATCGCGCGTACGATCTATCCCGAGGTCCCGCCCAGGGTCGAGTACGCCTTGACGCCATTTGGGCGCAAGCTTGAACCGATGCTTCTCGACGTGCGCGACTGGGGCGAGACCTATCTCGACCACCTCGAAGCTGCACTCGCCGCTGATGGCCAGGCCCGGCACGGGCCCACCGTCGTTCTCGTGCAGCGGTAGACCGTGCCGAGCGACGCCGATCCCTCGTCACAGCAGCGCGCCGGGCGGGGTCGCGGTCCGACGCGGGCGTTGCTCATCATCCTTACCATCGTTGAGCGCCAGCGGCGTGGGCTGCGTTCCTTATCGCGTCAACGCTACGCGCGATACGGTGAACGGCAGGACCGGTGATGCGCCTCCACCCGTCATGTCGAGCTGGCTGTTTACCACGAGAACGGTCCCGTCCCCGACCAGAGCCAGCGTTGTCGGGTAGGCGAAGGTCGGGTCGGTCAGCCGGGCGACGACTTCCCCCCGTGTTCCCGCCGCGTCCAGTTCCACGCGCACCAGTTCGCCGGTCGTATCGAGCAGAACCCACAGCGTCGTGCCGTCCAGCGCCATCCCGTCGCCACCACGAAGGTCGCTGCCGGCCAGTGGCACGTCTGTGACTGCCCTCGTCGCCAACTCCACCCGGTACAACCGACCGGTGTTGAATTGAACGATCAGCAGCGCGCTCCCGTCCGGCGACATGGCGATACCGTTTGCGTTGAAGCCATCCGCATACGCGAGCGCGCTCCCGGTGAAGTCAAGAAATACCTCGGCCTCTCGCTCGGCACCTCCAGCGGCCGGCGTCGCGCTCGCTCCGCCTTGCGGCACCGTGAGATCGACCCGGTAGAGCACCGGCAGGAACGAATCAGTAACGTAGGCTGCCCCATCCGGCGCGATCACCGCGTCGTTGATCAGCGTTCCCTCATTACGTCCGTTCCAGAAGCGCGCGAGCAAGGATCCAGAAGCCGTGTCGTAGACGAAGATGCGTCCCGTCCGTCGGCCGCACACGACCAGCCGCCCGGCCCCGTCCACCTTCAGCCCGGTCACCGCTGTCCGTCCATCTTCCCCACCCTGGAGAAACGGTTCAACGACACCTGTCGCCAGGTCACCGCGGTAGATCGTGCCGTTCTCCGTGCTGCCGACGTAGAACGCGCCGGCAGCCGGGTCATAGGCGATTCCCTCGGGAAAGACCCGCTCACCGGGGATCTCGAAGACGGTCGTCGTGGCCGCCGGGGTTGCACTTGACGTCGCCTGGGCCCCGGCTCGCCGGACGCCGCAGGCGAGCACCATGCTTGACACGATCACCCACCGTCGATTCATCGCCCGGTTGAGCGACACCGGTCGCACGTCGCGCAGTCCAGGCTTGGAGGTTGACATGGGCGTAGTCTCCTTCAGCTCGTCGGGGTCGCCAGCCGGGACCCGCCAATTCACTGTACTGACGCCGTCACCCGTGCTCAAGACGGGACAAAAAAGTGCCTGGCTTTCGACAATGCCGGCTTCCGGACAACATCCAATGCCCCTCAGCGGCACGCCAGGCGGAGTCCTCAACGGCCGCGTTGTCGCCATTGAATCGGCCGAATCGCTCCATCGTAGTGATCGAAGGGGATGAGCATGCGGGAACATCGCCCTGTCAACGTGGCGCGCTACAGACCGCGGGTCCTCGATGACAGGATGCCGATACGCTCGGCGATCTCGGTGGCGACCTCGATCGGGGTGCGCTGGCCGACATCGATCACGAGATCGCCGATCCGCTCACGCTCCATGATCGCCTGAAGCTCCGGCGCGCGGTTCCGGTGCCAGGCAATGGTCGATTCCGGCTCGCGCACGTCGAGGCGTTCGAGGATCGTATCCATCGGGACGTCGAGGCGCACGACTGTTATGACGGCATCCAGCAACATGCGCCGATAGTCGTCGACATCGCCGGAATGCTCGATGACGTCCGCGAGGACCAGGATCCGCGCGCCCTCGGCGAGGTAATTGGCGGTGACCGCGGCAGTGTTGCGCCGTCCCAGGCGGGAGCCGAACCGGTCGTCTGGCGGGGTGGGATGGTAGGTACGAACCTGATCGACATCGAGGACGGCGTGCGGAACTTCAGCGTCGGTCAGTAACTCGCCGAGGGTCCACATCGTGGTCGTCTTCCCGGCACCGACCGGACCGGTGACGATCACGACATGGACAGGACCGACACGCTGGTAACCGTCGTTTATCGGGGAACTCCCTGGTCGATACCGCTCGCTGTGTCCTGTTCTCCATCGAGAGGGCACGGCATCGTCAGTCGAAAGCGAGTGCTTGCACTGCGGGGCCCGTGGTGAAGCTTCACCGGGCAGCCACACAGGGCTGCCCCTACGAGATGCACCGATGCCGCGTACCGATGACCGGAGGGAAACGCCGAGTTACAGGTTACAAGGGGTCCTGGATCAGCGCGGGCTTGAGGCGGACGCTCTCCGGCGGTGTGTTCCAGCCGAACGCCTCGGATTCGTCACCCTTGATCGCGAGAAAGGCGGATTGCGTCTCCGGGTACACCGACATCACGGCCTCGATGGGGATCCAGAGCTCGGGGCTGGCGCCATGCACTCCTTCGGCGTAGATGAAGCCTGCGAACCGCTTGCCATAGTCGGTGGAGCCCGGAAGCAGCCCGTGGGCCTTCGCCAGCGCCCCGTTCTGGGCGTACAAGGTGTAGCCGGGGCGGATATCGGAAACGGTCCCGAGTGGGCCGGAGCGGGCGCGGACATCGATCGGCGGGAGGGGCTCTTCGAAAAAGGCGCGGTTGCCGATCGCGACGTCCTTCTCGAGGATGCCGGTGGTGCCCTTGGGCCGGGTCGCGAGAAAGCCCATGCCGAAGATCACGGCCAGGGCCAACCCAAGGGCGATCCAGAGCTCGGGGCGATCCAGCCGGTCTTTCGTGTCGCCGGCCTGGTACACCCCCAGCAGCGTCCGGCCCACCGTGATGATCATCGCGGCGGTCACGCCGATGACCAGGAGCGGCATGATGAATGGATCGATCAGCCGCTGTCTCATCCGTTTCTCCCCTGTGCGTTCATCCGAGTCGTCCGCGATTCAACCAGTGAAGTGTCCGCCGCCAAGGCACAAATGTCCACCGCGAGCGGTACGCACCGCCCCCTTGCGCCCGTCCCGGGTCGCCGTGGCGACTGGCGAAGTTAACTGTCGGGCTCCCGGCCAGGCGGAAGGTGCAGGATGTGGATATGCGGATTCTGGGGGACATCCCATTCCGAGCGGAGCAGGTGCTGACGTCGTTTGCGCAGCTTGATCATGCGCCATTTGACGAGCAACGGTCCAGCAATCGCACCGATCGGGATGATCAGCCAGTACCAGGTCGTCGCAACGATCATGGCGAAACTCTCGCCGGTACCGGTGGCGGCCCACCAGATAACGCCTACGGTCAGGATCTTGAATGCAAAAAGCGTCCACAGGAAGCCCCACACGGCAATGCGGGAATCCGCTTGTTCCTTGCGCTCCCGCTCGAGCGTGGCAAGTGCCCGAGCGGTGGATGGTGACGCCGAAAGTGGAACCGACATGTTGCCCTCCCTCACCAGACGATCGTGGGGCAATCGATCGGCTTCGCGAGCGGCATCGTGTAACGCATCGTGTGAGGCATCGACATGGGTCACGTGTCTTCGACCCAGTTTATCCCGGAAGCTAGGGCGAGGAGACCGGTTGCGAGCCGGACGAGTCGGCTACACCCTGGTTTGCGGCAAGCCGACGGCGACGCGACGCGGCCTGATGCGCGGCTTTGTCCGACGCTTCCTCACGCGTCGCCCAGCGCAGGAAGATGATGGAAATGAGCCCGAGAAAGAGCGTGTTCATGCCGACCCACATCGTCAGCCCGGCGATCTCCTGATCCGTCTTGAGATCGATTCCCCAGGGGCGGACCGTCGCGTTCTCGTACCAGGGATAGAGGCCGGGACCGGCGTAGGTGATCGCCGCGCCGATGATGCCCGCCGGGATGGTCTGGAGAAACAGGTAGATGCACTTGACCGGAGGCGAGAGCTGTGGCGCTTCCGGCACGACGCTCATCAGCGGCCAGTAGAAAAGAAATCCTGCCGCCAGGAAGCACAGATGCTGGAAGGTGTGCAGCGGCTCGTTACGCAACGTCGCGTCGTACAGTGCCGGCAGGTGCCAGAGCGTCATGATCGCGACCACGATCAGAAACGAGGGCACCCCGCGCGGCAGCCACAGCAGCATCCAGCGCGACCAGGGGCGGTCAACGATCGGCCGGTACACCCAGGCCGGGATACCCTTGAGCCAACAGGGAATGACGACGAACATCAGCAACAGGTGCTGGATCATGTGGGCGCTGACGAAGAAGAAGTGCGACCAGTCGTCGAGCGGAGGACCGAGCGCGATCAGCATCACCAGCGAGCCGAGCAGGAACCAGCGGACCTGACCGCCGGTGACGGGCCGCGATTCGGATGCGGGGCGGCGGCGGTTGAGCGGTCCGACCCAGGCAAGATAGAGCCCGGTCAGGCCGACGATGAAGAGCGCCACTCTGGGATCGAGGATCCAGTGCGTGTAGAGCGGGCCGGTGGGCTCGGGTCCACCGACGTGGAGGATCGGGATGGGAAGGAATGAGAGCATCAATGGTCCTGACTGGCGCGCCTGTGATCTTGAGCCTCGATTGGAAGGTTGACCTGGAGCCTGCCCTGGCAGCCGCGCCGGGAAGGGTCTGGTCATCACCGGAGAGAGGCAGCCCTGCAGGGTGGTTGCCCGGAAAGGGAGGCTTTCCGGTAGGGGCGGCCCGGCCTGGCCGCCCACGAGGGCAGGCACACCGGGTCGCCCCTACCGGAAATAAATCTCGTCAGGCGATCCTGTCGCTCACGAACTCGATGACCTCGTGGAACTCCTGCATCACATAGAGCCCAAGGAAGACAGCAAGGGCAACCATCAGCCCACCAGCGAATATGCCCGCCAGGCGGCGATCGTCGAACTTGAGGTGCATGAAATAGCCGATGACGGTCACGAACTTGATCGCCGAGAGAATGATGAGCGCCGGCACCAGGATGCTGTCCAGGGCCTCGATGTAATAGATCACGACTTCCAGTAGCGTGACCGCCGCGAGAATGATCGCGATCTGGATGTATTTGCCCTCGGTCGGGTGTGCATGGAGATTGTCGGGACCGTCCGGTACGTGCGCCGTGGTGTCGCGATAGGCCATTGGTGTGCTCCGTTTCGTGGCGTGCTCGCCCAGCCGCGGGAGGAATATCCGGCGCTAGAACAGATCGAATACGAGGCTCCGGCCGAGCGCGAGCAGGCGGAGTGCCGACTCCTCCCCCGGCCCATCGTTGCCTTCAGCGGCACCGCCGTACGGGATCAGGTAGACGAGCGTAAAGATCACGATCCAGACGATGTCGACGAAGTGCCAGTAGAGCCCGGCGATCTCGAGGTCCAGGCTGTCCTCCGCCTTTAACCCGCCGCGGAGGGAGACATAGAGCAGGGTCAGCAACCAGATCACGCCGATCGTGACATGCAAGCCGTGGAAGCCAGTGAGCGTGAAGAACGTCGCGCCGAACATGTTGGTCTGGAGCGAAAGCCCTTCGTGATAGAACTCCGAGAACTCGAAATACTGGCCACCGAGGAAGATCGCGCCCAGGATTGCGGTCCCGAGCAGCCAGAGGCGGGAGCCGCGGATGTCGTTCTTCTGCAAGGCGGCGAGGGCCAGCACCATCGTCAGCGAGCTCATCAGGAGAACGAAGGCCGACACCGACGTATACGGGATGTCGATCAGCTCCGCCGGAAACGGGCCTTCCGGCTCGGGAACGGCCTCCGCGCGGCCGCGATAGATCATGTACGTCGCGATCAGTGACCCGAAGAACATGCAGTCGGATGCCAGGAACAGCCACATCAGCATCTTCCGGTGGTTGATCCCGGTGCTCGTCGGATTGTGATCGTGGACGCCATCATCGTGGATATCGTGACCGGTCCCGAACGTCTGCGTCTGTGGTTGCGTCTGCGACGGCGGCGCTTCCAGAAGCTGTGCCTGTGCCATGCGGTTCTCTCTCCCCCGGCTATCGCCCGCCGCGCGGCTGTAACAGTTCGCGGGCGCAACACCCGCAACGAGGTGCCACGCCCGGTTGTCGAGATTCAGTCGGCGGGCTCGAACGACCACCCGAAGACCGCGCCGAGGAAGGTCAGCAGCCCAAGGGCGGTCACGATCGGCAACGGCATCGCGCCGACTGCGATATCGGGATTGTCAACGATCAGACCGAAGGCGACGAGGAAGAACCCGATCGCCGCAAGCAGCGGCCAGTACGAGGGGTTTGGGAGATGGACACTGTGCTCCTCGACCGGATCCGACCGGCGCGCCGCCTGCTCCTCGGGGTCCTCATTCGGCACGTCGATGGTCCCGACATCCTGGCCCACGAGCGTGGCCCTGACCTCGGTGTCGGACTCGTCGATGCCATACTTCTCGGCCCACAGCGGGTCGCGCTGGGTAACATGCGGGACATCCCGGAAGTTGTAGACGGGAGGCGGCGACGAGGTTGACCATTCGAGGGTGGCGGCATCCCACGGGTTGGGGCCGGCAATCCTGCCGCGCTGCAGGCTGCGGGCGGCGTTGAAGAGGAAGAGCAGGATCGAGGCGGCGAGCAGGTACGAGCCGAGTGAGACGACCACGTTCCAGAACCACCAGCCGCTCTCCTCGCCGTAGCTGGAGTAGCGCCGGGGCATGCCTTCGAGCCCGAGGAAGTGCATCGGGAAGAATGTCAGGTTGAAGCCGACGAACGTCGTCCAGAAGTTGAGGCGGCCCAGTCGGTCGTCCATCATCCGTCCCGTAAACTTGGGAAACCAGTAGTAAATCGCGGCGAGCAGGCCGAAGATCGAGCCACCGAAGAGCACGTAATGGAAGTGGGCGACGACGAAGTAAGAGTCGTTGTGCTGGGTGTCGATCGGCACCGAGGCGTGCATCACGCCGGAGAGGCCGCCGATCACAAACTGCGAGACGAGGCCGACGGCGAACAGCATCGGCGTCGTAAAGCGTAACTGGCCGAGTGCCATCGTCCCGATCCAGTTGAAGATCTTCACGCCGGTCGGGATCGCGATGATCATCGTCGTCGCGGCGAACACCGAGTTCGCGGTCGGGCCGAGGCCGGTGGTGAACATGTGATGGGCCCAGACGCCGAAGCCGAGAAAGGCAATCGCGGCGATCGCGTAGACCATCACGGCATAGCCGAAGAGCGGCTTGCGCGAGAAGGTCGGGATGATCTCGGAGACAACCCCGAACGCGGGCAGGATCAGGATATAGACCTCGGGGTGACCGAAGATCCAGAACAGGTGTTGCCACAGCAGCGGGTCGCCACCGGCCGCGGCGGCGAAGAAGCCGGTCCCGGCGAAGCGATCCATCGAAAGCAGGATCAGCGCGACGGTGATCGCGGGGAAGGCCATCACGATCAGGATCGACGTGATCAACGTGCTCCAGGTGAAGATCGGCATCCGCATCAGCGTCACGCCGGGAGCCCGCATGTTCAGGATCGTGACGATGAAGTTGAGGGAGCCGGCAACGGAGGAGACACCGAGCACCTGAAGGCCGAGCATCCAGAAATCGACCGAGCGGGTTGGGCTCCACGACGTGTGCGTCAGCGGCGCGTAGCCGTACCACCCTTGTCCCGGCGCCTCGCCGAAGAACCAGCTGATGTTGAGCAGGATACCCCCGAGCAGGAACACCCAGAAGCTGAAGGCATTCAGCCGGGGAAAGGCGACATCCCGCGCGCCGATCTGGAGCGGCATGATGTAGTTGAAGAAGGCGACGCTCAACGGCATGATCGCGAGAAAGATCATCGTCGTGCCGTGCATCGTGAACAGCTCGTTGTAGCGGTTCTCGCTGACGAAGTCGTTCTCGGGCCGGATCAGCTGCGTTCGGATAATCAGCGCCTCGACCCCGCCGAGCAGGAAGAACGCGAAGGCCGACACCCCGTAGAGGATGCCGATCCGCTTGTGATCGACCGTCGTCAACCAGCTCCAGAGCCCGGAGGTGGATTTGACGGCTGGCCGGGCGATCGTTTGGGTTTGCCCCTGGCCCTGCGGCGATGGCTGGGCGTGTGGCTGCGGCTGAACTATCGATGCCATCGTTTTCTCCTGTCAGGCTCCGGTGGCAAGATACCGGCCCGCCCACCCCTCAACAGATTTCCGTAGTTCAACCGTGATGTGCCATCTCATGCGCCGTGCCGCCGTCCCTGGTTACGGATTTTCCACACGTACAGACGGAGCCGGGCTGGCCGGAATCGGTGTCGCTGCCGGTGACGCGGCCGGGCTTGCGGCCGGCGTCGCGCCGAGAGCGGCGGCACCCGTCCCGTCGCAGCCTCCGGCGGGTGCGAGCCCTTCCAGATAATCGATCAGCGCGTTGAACTCTTCATCGCCCAGCTCTTCCCTGATGTAACCGGGCGTAATGACGCTGGCCATGTAGTTGCCGGGTTTCACCGCTCCGGGGTTGTCGATCCACTTCTCGAGGTTCTCGCGATTATTGATGAGCAGCCCGGCGGCGAGCGTATCACGGCAGGAGAGATTGGTGAGATTGGGGCCGAGGTTGGCCGGCGCCTCGATCCCGCTCAGCCCGGGTTGCCCAAGCCCGTTCACGACGTGGCAGGAGAGGCAGACCCCGAAGGCCGCCGGCGCGCGCTCGAACCCGGCCGGGAGCGGATCGTCGGCGCTGAGAATGGCGGGATTGCCGCTCCGCTGGCCGTTGACCCAGGCGTAGAACTGGTCCTGCGGCTCGACGACGATCTTGAACCGCATCCAGGCATGCTGGGTACCGCAGAACTCGGCGCATTCTCCATAGTATTCGCCGACTTCGGTCGGGGTGATCGATAGCCTGTTGACGTGCCCGGGGATGACGTCCATCTTGCCGGAGAGGCGCGGCACCCAGAAGGAATGAATCACATTGTTCGAGTGGAGATTGAAGATCGTTTCCTTGCCGACGGGAAGGTGAACCTCGTTGGCGGTGACGACGGAGAGGTCCTGCCCACCCTGGGTTCTGTCTTGCCCGTAATGGATTTCCCACCACCACTGCTTGCCGTAGACATCGACGACGAGATCACCCTCCTCGGCGGCGGCATCGTGCTCGTAGAGCGTGGTGATCGTCGGGATCAGGATCGCCAGCAACACGACCGCCGGGATGATCGTCCACAAGATTTCGAGCCGCCGGTTACCGTGGACCTGGGGCGGTCGGGTCGGAGAGTCCTTCGTTCGTCGATACCGCAGGGCGGTGTAGACGATCGCGAACTGGACCCCGACGAAGACGATCAGGGCGAGCCAGAACACCAGCTTGTACAGCGACTGGATGTCCCCGGCGGTGGGCGATGCCGGGCTGATATGGGAGTAGGGCTTTTCGACATCGGGCCCGCAGGCGGTCAGCACCAGTACGGCGATCGTCGCGAGCGTGCCCAGGGCGAGGGCCCTGCCGCGCGTCGTTCGTCGTCGCAACGGTCCGCCGGTGTGAGCCAGCCTGTCGTGGATCCGCCGATTCATGCTGCCTCTCCCCCGTACCGCCGCGCCACCCAGCGCATGGTATAGATCCCGGATCGACCCCTCTGGGGCGTCGTCATCCCGCCATGATGCCGCTACACACCCGTTCAGCTCCGGATGCCTGTCGTGGTCCACAGTTCATGCGCACGAGACGCTCCCGGCCCGTAATCGGTGGGGATGTCGCTTCAGCCTGGCGTGCCATGACCCTTGGCACTCAGGATACCCTGTTCAGGCCGCCTCCGTGGGTGAGTTCCGGCATAGGCGCACATGGCACCCGCGCCAGACCGTGTGTCAGAAGAACGTATACCCAAGCCGGTCGCCACGGTCAAGCAGAGGCGAGCCGGTCCAGCGGGAGGCGACGGGCCTGCATCCGGTCACCGCCGGGAGGGAGCGATGTCGAGCCCGCCTGGCACGCGTCCGGCGGCTGCCGCGCGCGGCGGGGCCGGTGGTTCCGTTCCGGGTATCATTTCAGGAAAGCAACCGGCCGTGAACCGCTCGCCTGTATCGGCATCATGAGCCGTTTCGCCAGCGCAGGAGCACCGCATCACCCGTGACCGACCTTACTGACCTCAGGCAACCCACTGTCGCACCAAACGTGGACGCGGAATCCGCTCAGGTCGCCCCCACCCCGCCAGGAATCGTCGCGCGCGAAGAGCGCGCCGCGGTCGAGGCGATCCGGTCGGCGCTCGCCGAGCTGGGGATCGACCCGGGCGGCAAGCCGATCGACCTCCGCGCGCTGCCGTTCGAGGGGACGTGGGGCAGCGCCTCGACGATCTGCCGGATCCTGGCCGGGGATCTGGTGTCCCGTGAGCTCACCGCCAGCGGCGAGCTCGACGGCCTGTCGAAAAAGGAGGCGAAGCGGAAAGTCAACGAGCACGTCGCCGCCCGGTCCCAGACGCTGGCGGAGGATGTCGTCGCCCGCATGGCGGCGACCGGGCGGTTCGCGGCTGTCGAGGCCGCCAACGGCTACATCAACATCTCGTACGACGGCAACACGGTTGCGTCCAAGCTGATCGGCGAGGTGCTCGCGGGGGGCGATCGCTACGGCTGGGCGCCGGCGGCGTCGCGGTCCGACCGGGTGATGGTCGAGCATTCGCAGCTCAACACGCACAAGGCGGCGCACGTCGGGCATCTGCGCAACATCTGCCTTGGCGTCGCCGTGACCAATCTCTGCGAGGCGGCGGGGTACAGGACGATCCCGGTCACCTACATCGGCGACATCGGCCGCCATGTCATTCGCTGCCTCTGGTGCTACCAATCGTTCCATCTCGGCGAGGAACCGGCGGATGACGCCGCGAAGGGGCGCTGGCTGGGCGATATCTACGCCGAGGCAGACGCCCGGCTCAGCCTGCGGGCCGATGTCGTGACCTTTCTGGAGACCGTCGTCAAGGAAGACTTGATCTTCGTCGCGGCGGTCGACCGGATGTTGCGCTACCTGTGGCGGGAGGGCACCGCGGACGGCGAGGACATCGCCTATTTGCTGGGACGGATCGCCGCACAGCAACGCATCGAGATCGCGGAACTGCGCGACCCGAACGTGCTGGCGGCATTCTGGCCGATCATCGGCAACCAGCTGCGGGACGAAGCGTCAAACCATCAGGAGCTGACTGCCGAGGATGTGGCTGCCCTTGCCGAGACCGTCGATCCGGCCGAGATCGTGCCGACGATGACGCCGGACGAGCGCGTCGCGGAATGGGCCCGGCTGGCGGAACCGATGGCCGCGTGGTGGCCGCTCTCCGGCCAGTGGGACCAGGAGATCAAGGTTCTCTTCCAGCTCTGGGAAGCGAAGGACCCGGAGTTCGTCGCGCTCTGGGAGCGGACGCGCGCCTGGAGCATGGCCGACCTGCGCAAGATCTTCGACGAGTTCGGCGCGACGCTGGAGATCTGGTTCACGGAGAGCGAGGTCGAGGACGACGGGCGGCAGATCGTGCGCGAGCTGCTGGAGCGGGGAATCGCCGAGATCAGCGACGGCCTGCCGGTGGTCAAGATCGACGAGCAACTGGGCCTGCGCGAGGACACTTACCGGACCTTGCCGATCCTGCGCTCGGACGGGACGACGCTCTACGCGACGAAGGATCTGGCGCTGACGCAAAAGAAGTTCGTGGAGTACGAGGTCGACCGCGCGATCTGGGTCGTCGATGTCCGCCAGTCGCTCTATTTCGACCAGATCGCCAAGATCCTCGAGCTGTACGGCTTCGAGCAGGCGGCGAACACGATCCATCTCGGGTACGAATTCGTAGCGCTCCCGAGCGGGGCGATCTCCTCGCGCAAGGGCAACGCGCCGATGCTGGAGGATGTCCGCGACGCGATGCTGGAGCGTGCGCGAACGGTAATCCGGGACAAGAACCCGACGCTGTCGCCCGTCGAACAGGAGACGGTCGCGCGGCAGGTCGCGATCGGCGCGATCAAGTACGTGATGCTGGCGCGGGACGGCAACCGGGTCATCGTGTTCGATCCCGAGGAGGCGCTCTCGTTCGATGGCCATGCCGCGCCCTACATCCAGTACGCGCACGCCAGGGCCTGTCGCATCCTGGAGCACGGCGAACGCGATGAGGCCGCCCTTGAGGTAGCGCTGGGATCGCTCGATTTCGGGACGCCGCAACCGGAGGAACTGAGCCTGCTGGGGATCATCGCGGAGTTCCCGGGAGTCGTGCTGCGCGCGGCCGACGAGTATCGCCCGTTGCACATCACCAACTACGTGTTCGAGCTGGCGAAGCGGTTCAACGACTTCTATCACGCCTGCCCGGTGCTGAAGGCGGACGAGCCGGTGCGGACGGCGCGGCTGGCGCTGGTGGCGGCAACGCGAACGACGCTGAGGAATGGCCTGGCCCTGCTCGGAATCGAGGCGCCCGAGCAGATGTAGGCACGTCTCCCCATACGCGCATCTCCTTCCGTCATGCTGAGCTTGTCGAAGCATCTCCGGACACCGGGTCAGCCGCGTACCGGTCGCCCTAGGCTGACGACCGTGACGTCGCGGAGGTGCATGCGCGCGAGATCCCTCGACTGCGCTCCGCCGCAGCTACCGGGATGACGGACTGGGATGGTGCGGCGTGACGGAAAGGGGTGTCCTCTCCTTCCGTCATGCTGAGCTTGTCGAAGAATCTCGGGACACCCGGCGAGCCGCGTACCGTTCGGCTCCAACAACTCGCCACTCACGAGCCTGAGGGCGGAACCGAGGAGGATCATGGCGTGGAATCGATGCACGAGGAACACACGGGGTGACGGGGGACTCAACGGTGAGCAGGGACAGCCGGAACAGGAACAAATTGACCAGGGGGCCGGTCCGCTTCATCCAGGCGCCACTCTGGTACGGCTCGGAGCGTCCCGGCGCCGAGCTGGGGCCCGAGGCGATCGTGACCGAGATCTCGGAAGGGTTGCGGTGGGACGAGCGCGTCGATGTCCGCGACCGGATCCAGCCGAACCTGGTGCTGACCGTGCCGCCGGTGCCGAACGCCCGCGGGCTGCGCCACCGCCGCGATCTCACGTTTCTGGATCCCATCGCGTCACTTTCGCGCGATATCGCCGACGCCGTGGAGTCCTCGATCCGGGCCGATGAGCTGCCGGTCACGATCGGCGGCGATCACGCGGTGGCGATCGGGAGCATCCAGGGCGCAGCGCGGGCCTGCGAACGCCTGGGCGTGCTCTGGATCGACACCCATCCGGACGTCAACACGCCCTCGACCAGCTTCAGTGGGCACATCCACGGGATGCCGATGGCGGTCGCGACCGGGCTCGCCGCCGCCGAGCTGCCCGACATCAGCAACCTGGCGGGCCGCGTGCCGGCGGTCCGCCCGGAGGACGTCTGCTACCTCGGCATCCGCGACATCGACATGGCCGAGCGGCGGGTGCTCCGGGATCACCGGATCTGGACGCGGACGATGGAGGAGTGGAGCGACGACGGGATCGCGGGTGGGCTGGGCCTGGCGCTGGACCACCTCGCGGCGCAGGGAGTCGACGCGGTCCATGTCTCGTTCGACCTCGATGTGCTTGACCCGACGGTGTTCCCAGCGTGCGGTACGACCTACCCGGGTGGGCTGACGATGCGCGAGGCATCGCAGGTGGTGCGGCTGCTTGGCGCCTGGGATGGCCCGATCCGGTCGCTCGACTGGGTGGAGTTCTACCCGAACATGGACGACACAACCGGGAACAGCCTCAAGATCGCCGGGCACCTGCTGCTGACGGCGCTGGGCGAGCGGATGCGAATCCCGTGATGGATCCGGAACTCCCCCGATGCGGCTGGGCGGGCAGCGATCCGCTCTACCTCGCCTACCACGACACCGAATGGGGCGTACCGACGCGCGACGACGGTGAACTCTTCGCGCGGTTGATGCTGGAGGGAATGCAGGCCGGACTGGCCTGGATCACGATCCTGCGCAAGCGGGAGTCGCTGACGGCGGCGTTCGCCGGCTGGGATCCCGAGGTCATCGCCCGTTACGGGGACGATGATGTGGCGCGGCTGCTGGCCGATCCGGGCATCATCCGGAACCGGCTCAAGGTGGCGGCGGTGATCCGCAACGCGCGGGCGTACCTGGCACTGCTAGACGAGGGGGTTGGGTTTGGGGAGTTGCTGTGGGGGTTCGTCGGTGGCGAGCCGGTGGTAAACCGCCCGGCGACCCTGGCGGATGTCCCGGCGCTGACGGACGAGTCGATCGCGATGTCGAAGGAGCTAAAGCGCCGCGGGTTCACCTTCGTCGGGCCGACGATCTGCTACGCGTTCATGCAGAGCACGGGGATGGTCGACGACCACGTCGCCGATTGCTTCCGGGCCGTGGCGAACGGGTAGCGCCCGGGCATCCGGTCCGGTGGTTGTGGCCGAGCACACGGCATGACTCAGGACCGCAGGACCGGGGGCTGCGGTCAGCTAAACCCCACGGCTGCGCGACGTTCCGCGAGCGGTCCGGACCGGATGCTGGTTCGTGCCCCTGACGTGCGTGATCGTCACGGCACGCCAGGGTCCGGGTTCTCGGCTAGACCAGGGCCTGGACGATCTGCACCAGAATCCAGATCATGACGATCACACCGACAATGGCACCGATGATGACTCCCGCACCGAACTTCATGGCATGGCTCCGTTATCGTTGTCGCCGCTCGCGACCCGGTCGTTGAGTTGGTCTACCTTACTCGCTTCCCGGCGTTGCGCAACCCGCCAGGTGCCTCTGGTACCTGAGCCACCTGGCAGTCATCAGTGACCTTCACGTCGCCAGGATGTGCGAGACCACAGTGATGCGCTCTGGAATACCGTGAAAGCTAAAAAGAGGCGTGGACGGGCGCGAGAGTTTCGCGCTTACTGGTGGAAAAGGGTTTCCAGATGGATCATCTGGATTGCTTAAAGCCGTCCGGGATATCCGCCAGGCAGGTCGGCAGCCAGTGCGAACAGCATGCAGGCAGTGGATGTTCGATGTGACGCCTGCTGCATGCGGTCGAAACCTGGCCACATGGCTTCCTCCTGGTCCATTGCCCC